>NZ_VFWS01000640.1:0-1052 GCF_006443065.1 Mesorhizobium sp. B1-1-5
TCGGGGTCGACGACTGCGCGGCTGGAGAACAGCTTATCGAGCAGGCGTGGATAGCGGTCCGGCACGAAGATGTAGACCTGGTCGCCGGCGGCAAGCCTGCCCATGTCCTGGAAACGCATCGAGCGTCCATCGCGCAACACCAGCGAGGGCCGCGCCCAGCGAGGGATGCGCTCGCCGCGCGCCACCGGGCTGCCCGGCGCGACGCGGTAGGCGAGGAGTTCGTGATGGGCCGAGCCCGGCAGTTCGAGCTCGACCTTGTCCAGAGGTCCGAGCCGCGCCGGCACGATCAGGCCGAGACGGCGCGCCAGCGGACCAACGGTCCAGCCCTGGATGACGAGTGACACCAGGACGATGATGAAGGCGGCGTTGAAGATGGTGCGGCCATTCTCCAGCCCGCCGAGCAAGGGAGTGATGGCAAGCAGGATCGAGACGGCGCCGCGCAGGCCGACCCAGGAAACGAAGGCGACTTCGGGGCGCGGCAGACGAAACGGGACCAGGCAAAGCCAGACCGCGATCGGCCGGGCGACGAACATCAGGAACAGGCCAAGCAGCACCGCCGGCACCATGATCGCCGGGAATTGCGAGGGCGTCGCGAACAGGCCGAGGATCAGGAACATGATGATCTGCGCCAGCCAGGACATGCCGTCCTGGAAGCGCTTGAGGATGGTGACGGCGCGGATGTCGGAATTACCCGCGATGAGACCGGCAAGATAGACCGCCAGGAAACCGGAGCCGCCGATGGCGCCGGCGGCGGCGAAGACCATCAGCGATAGGGTCAGCACGAAGATCGGCAGCAGGCCATGGTCGAGATTGAGCCGGTCGACGAGGCGCACGATGGCGAGGCCCCCCAGCACGCCGACAATGGCGCCCAGGCCCATGTTGATGAGGAAGCCGAGGACGAGGTTGGTGACCAGGACATTGGCCTCGGGGTCGGCATGGGCGGCTATGATCTCGACCAGGGTGATGGTCAGGAAGATGGCGATCGGATCGTTGGTGCCGGACTCCACCTCCAGCGTGGAGCGCACGCGCTCGCGCAGATTGATCTCGCCGGC
>NZ_VFWS01000641.1:0-1052 GCF_006443065.1 Mesorhizobium sp. B1-1-5
CCATGGAGCCGCATCACGCCCAGCGAACGTGGACGTCTCATCTGGAAACTGGCGGATCTGCTGGAACAGAACGCCGATGAACTGGCCGAACTGGAGGTTCTCAACAATGGCAAGCCGCTTGCCAATGCCCGGAATTCCGACGTCGCGCTCAGCGTGGATATGTTCCGCTACATGGCGGGCTGGGCGACCAAGATCACAGGCGAAACCATTTCGATCTCTGCGCCGGACAAGTACCATGCCTTCACGGTGCGCGAGCCGGTCGGCGTCGTCGGGCAGATCATTCCGTGGAATGCGCCACTGCTCATGCTGGCCTGGAAGGTAGCTCCGGCGCTGGCCACCGGCTGCACGATCGTGCTCAAGCCGGCGGAGCAGACGCCGCTGACGGCGCTGCGCTTCGGTGAACTGGTCCAGGAGGCCGGCATTCCCGCCGGCGTGATCAATATCGTGACCGGTTTTGGACCTACGGCGGGCGCAGCGATAGCCTCGCACCCCCAGATCGACAAGGTTGCCTTTACGGGTTCCAGCGAGGTCGGCCGCATCATCGTCAAGGCTGCCGCGGGCAATTTGAAGAAAGTGTCGCTCGAATTGGGAGGGAAGTCGCCCGTCATCGTCTTTCCCGATGCTGACATGTCGGTTGCCATTCCCGGTGTCACGCAGGGCATTTTTGCCAATAGCGGCCAGGTCTGCACCGCAGGATCGCGGCTGTTCGCCCACAAGAAGGTGTTCGACCAGATCGTGGATGGGATCGGCCAGCGGGCGGGGAACATCCGCGTTGGTCATGGCCTCAGCGAAGGCGTCCAGATGGGGCCGGTCATTTCCCCGGTCCAGTGCGACCGCGTCATGAGCTATATCGAGCAGGGCAGGAGCGCCGGTGCAACGGTGGCGTTTGGCGGCACGCGGATAGGCAATGAAGGCAACTTCATTGCGCCGACGGTGCTGACCGATACCCGACCCGACATGGCGGTGGTGCAGGAAGAGATTTTCGGTCCTGTCCTGTGCGCCATGAGCTTCGATGACGACGACCTGGAACAGATCGCGCGGCAGGCGAATGA
>NZ_VFWS01000642.1:0-1051 GCF_006443065.1 Mesorhizobium sp. B1-1-5
AGCTCGTGAGCGCTTCCAGAATGCGCGCCCAGGAGCGCTGGCCCTTGTGGAAGGAACTCAACTCGTACTTTTCATTGGGCGAGTGGATGCGGTCGTCGTCGAGGCCGAAACCGACCAGCAGCGACTCCATGCCGAGATAGGTCTGGAAGTCGCCGACCACGGGGATCGAGCCGCCGCCGCCGATCGTCACCGCCGGCTTCGGCCATTCGTCCGACAGCGCCGTCTTGGCCTTGGCCAGGAACGGCGAGTCGTAGGAAAGCTGGATCGCCGGCGAGCCACCATGCGGGTGGAACTCCACCGAACAGTCGGCCGGAATGCGCTCCCTGACGAATTGCTGGAAGGCGGCGCGGATCTTCTTGGGATCCTGCTTGTGGACGAGGCGGAAAGATACTTTCGCCGAGGCCTGCGCCGCAATCACTGTTTTGAAGCCCTTGCCGGTATAGCCGCCGGTGATGCCGTTGAACTCGGCCGTCGGCCGTGCCCAGGTGAGTTCCAGCAGCGAGCGGCCCTTTTCGCCCGACGGAATCGACAGGCCGACGGGGCCAAGGAACGTCTCGGCCGTTTCGCCCAGCGTTTCCCATGATTTCAGGATCTGCGACGGCGTTTCCTCGACGCCGTCATAGAAGCCCGGGATGGTGATATGGCCGTCCTTGTCGTGAATGTCGGCCAGCACCTTTGCCAGGATGCGGATCGGGTTGGCAGCGGCGCCGCCATAGAGACCCGAATGCAGGTCGCGGTCGGCGGCCTTCACGATGATCTCCTCGCCAACCAGCCCGCGCAGCCCCACGCAGATCGACGGCGTGTCGCGGTCCCACATGCTGGTATCGCAGACCAGCGCGAAATCAGCCTTGAGTTCATCGGCATTGGCTTCGAGGAAGGGCTTCAGCGACGGCGAGCCCGACTCCTCCTCGCCCTCGAACAGGATGGTGATGCGGCACGGCAGATTGCCATGCACCTGCTTCCAGGCCCGGCAAGCCTCGACGAAGGTCATCAACTGCCCCTTGTCGTCGGCCGAGCCGCGCCCGGTGATCACCTTGCGGCCGGGCTCGAG
>NZ_VFWS01000643.1:0-1051 GCF_006443065.1 Mesorhizobium sp. B1-1-5
CGCTGCCAGGCTTCACCGACATCTCGATGTATGCCAAGGCGCTGGCGGCGATCGGCATCGGCTACAGCAAGGTCATCGACGTGCTGATCGAGCACGCACTGGCGCGGCATGCCGCGCGAAAGTCCTGACGTTCGGCGCGGCATTGACGGCGGATCACGCGAAGCTAGTTAGATTCGAGCCCTTGGCGAGAGGAGAGCTTGCATGGAAGAACTGCATCGCGGCCGGCTCATCGATCATATCCAACTGGTGGTCAGGGACATCGCCGCCAGCCGCCGCTTTTACGAAGCAGTATTTCGAGTGCTCGATATTCCGATCGGCGGCAGCGCCGCCGATTATTTCTGGGCCGACGAGCTTTTCATTTCAACCGCCGACAGCCGCGCGGCTCGGGGAGAGTTGACCGGTCGCCATCACCTGGCATTCCAGGCGAAAGACCGCGCCATGGTCGATGCGTTCTATAAGGCCGGGCTGGACGGCGGCGGCAGGGACAATGGCGGGCCGGGTGAACGCCGGTACCACCCCGGCTACTACGCCGCTTTCCTTCTCGACCCGGACGGCAACAACATCGAAGCGGTGCATCACGGGGCGGCCAACCGCAGTGCCGCCTCGGTGAAGATCACGTTCTAGAATGCGCCGACAAGAGGCGGGTGGTTTTGCCTTGATGTGGCCCGTCCCGGCTTGATCCCAATCGGGTGGAGGGAGCTCGATCCACGCGGAGGCGACCCGTCCGTGGGGCAGGCCTTGAAGGCCATGTGAGGCATAGTTACATCAACCATTAAGCGTGCGTTTGCACGCGAATACAACGCTTTGGCCAAGCTTCATCTATGGAGGTTGTCATGGCAAATACACTCATGGAAGGAAAGAAAGGCCAGGACTGGCTCAATCTGGTCCTTGCCGTCTGCCTGTTCATCTCACCCTGGATAATCGGCTTCGCTGCTGAAACCGCTCCCGCATGGAACGCCTGGATTGTCGGCGTCGTGCTGGGCGCGGTAGCCGTGGCGGCGCTTGCCGCCTTCGCCGAGTGGGAGGAATGGGTAGGTGTCGTTCTCGGGCT
>NZ_VFWS01000644.1:0-1051 GCF_006443065.1 Mesorhizobium sp. B1-1-5
ATACCAAGCCACTCGACTGGCCGGGTTTCTGCCTGACATCGGCGGGACTTGCTTGCCTTCTCTGCGGCCTCGAGCGTATCGCGCATCCCGACGACGGCGTGCTGCCGACGGTGCTGCTGGTCGCGGCAGGGATCGTCATCGGCTGGTTGGCGGTGCGGCATCTCCGGCGCGCGCCCCATCCGCTGCTCGACCTGTCCTCGTTCAAGGTGCTGACCTTCGCCATCTCGACGCTTGCGGCCGGCACCATATTCCGCGTCGCGATCAACGCCACGCCGTTCCTGCTGCCGCTTTTGTTCCAGGTCGGCTTTGGCATGAGTCCGGTCGATGCCGGCATGATGATCCTGGCCTATTTCCTCGGCAATCTCGGGATGAAGACGGTGACGACGCCGATGCTGCGCCACTTCGGCTTTCGTTCGGTGATGGTCGTCAACGGCGTCATTGCGTCCGCATCGATCATGGCCTGCGCGGCGATCTCGCCGCAGACGCCGCAGGCGCTCGTGGTGGGGCTGATGCTGATCGCCGGCCTGTCGCGTTCCATGCAGTTCACGGCGCTGAACACGCTGGCCTTCGCCGATGTCGCCGCGGCGCAGCGCAGCTCGGCGGCGACGCTGTCCTCGATGCTGCAGCAGGTGGCAATGCTGTTCGGTGTGGCGATAGCTGCGGCGATCCTCAACCTGTCGCAGATCACCAGGGCCCATCCGGCGCTGGACCTCGTAGATTTTCGAGTCACCTTTCTGGTGATCGGCGTTATCGGGCTGGTGGCGTCGTTCCGTTTCCTGGTGTTGCCGAGGACCGCCGGCGCCGAGGTTTCCGGCCACATGGCCGGGAACTGATATCGAATTTACCCATCCACCGCAGGGTTAAATTCCATCTTCGCCTTGCGCCTTGGTGTCGTGCTTGCGCAAGACGCAGGGATGGCGCAAACAATTGCCAAAAGTGCTGAAGTTTCCGGGCATTGCGCCAGCATCAGCAATCGATGCGTCCACATCGCGAGTCTCGTCGGCAGTCCGTGTTTTGAACGCGTATTCATTTGACGAACCGACGTTGAGCC
>NZ_VFWS01000645.1:0-1050 GCF_006443065.1 Mesorhizobium sp. B1-1-5
AATATGCTCGGCGTCGACTTCATGTTCGCGGCGCGCTGCGGCTTTTCTGCGGACCTTTCAGGCCCGGTCACCGACCGCGCGCTGTTCCACTGCGACAACACCTATTTCTGGCCGGCGGTGCATGCGCAGTCGGCGCCGCTCTATACCAACACGGTCTCGAACACCGCCTTTCGCGGCTTCGGCGGCCCTCAAGGCATGGTCGGCGCCGAGCGTATCATCGACGAGGTGGCGTTCGCCGTCGGCAAGGACCCGCTCGAGATCCGCAAGCGGAATTTCTACGGCACCGCCGACCGCAACGTCACGCCCTACCATCAGGTGGTCGAGGACAACATCATCCACCGCATCGTCGCGGAACTGGAAGAAAGCGCCAGCTATGCAAGGCGCCGGCGCGAAATCTCGGCCTTCAACAACAACAGCCGCTTCATCAAGCGAGGCCTCGCACTGACGCCGGTCAAATTCGGCATCTCGTTTACCGCCACGCATTACAACCAGGCCGGCGCGCTGGTGCATGTCTACACCGACGGTTCGGTGCATCTGAACCATGGCGGCACCGAGATGGGGCAGGGCCTCAACGTCAAGGTGGCGCAAGTGGTGGCGCAAGAGTTCCAGATCGATCTCGACCAGGTGAAGATCACCGCGACGACCACCGGCAAGGTGCCGAACACCTCGGCCACCGCCGCGTCGTCCGGCACCGACCTCAATGGAATGGCGGCGCAGAACGGCGCCCGCCAGATCAAGGACCGGCTGACCGATTTCGCCGCCGAGAAATACCAGGTGCCACGCGACCAGGTGCTGTTCCTGCCCAACAGGGTGCGCATCGGCAACCAGGAGATACCTTTCGCCGACCTCGTCAAGCAGGCCTATATGGCCCGCATCCAGCTTTCGGCGGCCGGCTTTTACAAGACGCCGAAGATCCACTGGGACCGCGACAAGGGCGAGGGCCGTCCTTTCTATTATTTCGCCTATGGCGCCTCCTGCTCGGAAGTCTCGGTCGACACGCTGACCGGCGAATATGTCGTCGAGCGCACCGATATCCTGCATGACGCCGGC
>NZ_VFWS01000646.1:0-1049 GCF_006443065.1 Mesorhizobium sp. B1-1-5
TCCTGATCCAACCCCGTCATCTCGAGAATCTGCAGGCCTTTCAATAGTGTTCGCACCATAGTCCCGCTGTGCGGCGGATCCACGGGACAAGCCCGAGGATGACGGCCGCAAGGCCGCGATATCCGGGATCATTTTTGCATGAGGCATGATCTGATCCGAAAACCGGTTCCCACTTTTCGGGATCATGCTTCGGCCGGCAGCGTAACCACGAAGCGGGCGCCCTTGATCTCGCCTGGCTTGGTGCCGGGGATGTTCTCGGCGGTCAGCGTGCCGCCATGGGCCTCGACGATCTGCCTGGATATCGACAGGCCAAGGCCTGAATTCTGGCCGAACGCCTCGCCGGCGGGCCGGTCGGTGTAGAAACGTTCGAAGATGCGCTCGATGTTGTCGGCACGGATGCCGGGACCATTGTCATCGACGGTGAGGATGTTGAACTTGCCGGTGCGCGCCAGCGACAGGATGATGTGGCCGCGCTCCTCTGGCACGAAGGAGCGGGCGTTCTCGATCAGGTTGGTGATAACCTGGCCGATGCGCAGGTCGTGGCCGACGACGAAATAGCCCTTGACGCCCTGCGGCAGCTTGGCGACCCTGAGCTCGATCTCGACCGCCTTCTTGTTGCGCGTCGTTTCACGCGAGACGGCGACGAGGTCGGTGATGAACTTCTTCAGGTCCACGGTCCCCGCGTCATCCCGCGCCAGCTCGGCGTCGAGACGGGAGGCGTCCGAAATGTCGGTGATGAGGCGGTCCAGCCGCCTGACGTCGTGCTGGATGATCTCCATCAGCCGGCTGCGCGAATTGTCGTTCTTGGCGAGCGGCAAGGTCTCCACCGCGCTGCGCAGCGAGGTCAGCGGGTTCTTCAATTCATGGGAAACATCGGCGGCGAAGCTCTCGATCGCCTCGATGCGCGCATAGAGCGCGTTCGTCATGTCGCGCACGGCAATCGACAGATTGCCGATCTCGTCCTGCCGGTCGGAGAAATCAGGGATTTCCTCGCGGCTCTTGACGCCGCGCCGCACCCGCACGGCCGCCGCCGACAGCCGGCGCAGCGG
>NZ_VFWS01000647.1:0-1049 GCF_006443065.1 Mesorhizobium sp. B1-1-5
ATTGGAATTTGGCGGCAGCAACGGCCATTGGCAGGCTCCATGTTTTCAGGCGCAACGATGACTATATGTGCGGAGCGGCTTCATCCGCCGCGACCTGACCAGATGGCCAGTCGCCCGGCCGACTAGCCGTCAGGCGAGTATCTCCAAGCGCGCTGCCGCGCGAGATCTGGGGCATGGAGGAACCCAGGAGACTGTTATGAGCGAATTCAATCTAAGTGCCTTTTCGGAAGCCATTGCCGATCTGGCAGCCAAGGCGGCACCGGCGACCGCGAGCTTCACCACCCACAATCATCGCACAGCGAGCGCTTTCCATTGGCGCGACGGCTACTTCGTTGCCGCCGAGGAAGCCGTCGAGGCCGGCGAGGAGATCGAGCTGACGCTGGCTTCGGGCGAGACGGTGAAGGCCGATCTTGTCGGCCGCGATCCCTCGACCGGCGTCGCCCTGCTCAAGCCGGCCGGTGCTACCAATGCCGAGCCGTTGGCCAAAGCGGATGCGGTGCGGCCCGGCAACATTGCCGTCGCCATCGGCAACAGCCGGGGTTCGGCGTTGGCAGTTTCAGGCTCGGTCGGCGAAGTCGGCCCGGCCTGGCGCTCAATGCGCGGCGGCACCATCGACCGGCGCATCAACCTGGCGGTGGGCGCCGGCGGCCGTTTCGAGGGCGGCCCGGTGCTCGATGCCAAGGGCGCGCTGATCGGCATGCTGTTGTTCGGGCCGCGCGGCCGCGCGCTGGTCATGCCTTACGAGACGATCGAGCGGGCGGTCGCGACGCTGCGCGAAAAAGGCCATGTCGCCCGCGGCTATCTCGGCGCCGGCTTGCATCCGATCCGCGACGGCGAGGCCCGCGGCGCCATCGTCATGAGCCTTGATGACAACGGTCCGGCCAAGGCCGCCGGCCTTTCCCTCGGCGACATCATCGTCGCCTGGAACCGCGAGGCGGTGAGCGGCCCGCGCGAGCTGATCCGCAGGCTCGGGCCCGACAGCGCCGGAGCTTCGGTTACGCTCGGTGTCGTGCGCGGCGGAGAACAGCGAGACGTGGCGCTGACGATCG
>NZ_VFWS01000648.1:0-1046 GCF_006443065.1 Mesorhizobium sp. B1-1-5
GGCCTATGCCGTCATCCCCAAGGGCGTGATGCAGGACATCGTCACCAGCGCCCTGCCATTCTGGGACAAGACCCGCGTCTGGATATTGTCGAGGCCGCTGTCGGGCTTTGCCGAGACGTTTTCGCAGTACATCGTCGAGATCGCGCCCGGCGGTGGCAGCGACCGGCCGGAACCCGATGCCGGCGCCGAGGGCGCCTTGTTCGTGGTCGAAGGCGAACTGACCGTCCTGCTTGCCGGCGAAAGACATGTCTTGCGGCCGGGCGGCTTCGCCTTCCTGCCGCCGTCGAGCGGCTGGACTGTTCGCAACGAAAGCAATGCGGCTGTCCGCTTTCACTGGATACGCAAGGCTTATGAGTCCGTCAGCGGCCTCGAGGTCCCGCAAGCCTTCTTCACCAACGAGCAGGACATCGGGCCGACGCCGATGCCCGGTACCGACGGCCGTTGGGCGACGACGCGCTTCGTCGATCCGGCCGACATGCGCCATGACATGCACATGACCATCGTCACCCTCGAACCGGGCGCGGTCATTCCCTTTGCCGAGACCCATGTCATGGAGCACGGGCTCTATGTCCTGGAAGGCAAGGCCGTCTACCGGCTCAACCAGGACTGGGTCGAAGTGGAGGCCGGCGACTATATGTGGCTGCGCGCCTTCTGTCCGCAGGCCTGCTATGCCGGCGGACCGGGAAAATTCCGCTATCTGCTCTACAAGGACGTCAACCGGCACGCCAAGCTCGGCAGTGCCGGGATCGCAGGGCGTGCGCCGTGACCCGCATCGTCGCGCGGCCGCTGCCCCGCGAGGGCTTTGCCCCGTTCGGCGATGTCATCGACATGGGCGGCGACAACCACTACCCGATCAATGGCGGCAAGGCCGAGCGCTACCATGATCTGGCGACCGCCGAGGCCGTGGGGCCGAATGCGCGCGTGCTGATCTCGATGGTGCGCGGCACGCCTTACGAATTGCCGCTGGCGCTGAGCATGGTCGAGCGTCACCCGCTCGGCAGCCAGGCCTTTATCCCGCTGTCGCCACGACCGTTCCTGGTCGTCGT
>NZ_VFWS01000649.1:0-1045 GCF_006443065.1 Mesorhizobium sp. B1-1-5
CTCAGATATCTGCGTCAGCGCCGATCGAATGTCCATTCGCCCGTCTCCCTTCAATTGGATGACCGATGTTTTGCTCCCGCGTTCGATGGTCGAAGTAGGTCACCGGAGAGGAGACCGGTCAAGGGCGTGAATTTTTCACGCGGCACTCACACAGATGAACCTTATCCCCCGGGCTCTGGCATCCGCATGACCCTCCGCATCATCCCCGCGACCCTGCGCGATCTCTCCTATATCGCCGCCAATTTGCGCCCCGAGGATCGCGCCGAGATCGACTGCCAGCTCGACCACTGGTCGCCGGCGCTGCTGGCGCTCACCGCGCTGCAAGGGTTTGCCTATGTGGCAGAGCTCGACGGCAATCCGGAGGCGGGGTTCGGTGCGGCCGAGCAGCGGAGCGGGCTTTGGATCGCCTGGAGCTGGGGCACGCGCCGCATGAGGCGCTGCGTGCCCGGGATTACGGAGTTCTTTCACGCGGTGCTCGGTCCGCAAGTTTCCGCCCGCGGTGCCTGGCGGGTCGAGGCGCGGGCGCTGGCCGGCAATGAACTGGCGCTGCGCTGGCTTGCGCGGCTGGGCGCCACGCAACGTTGCCTGCTGCCCGGATATGGCCGGAACGGCGAAGATTTTTTCCTCTACGACTGGACAAGAGAAGGCTGGAACCATGTGTCTGTTTCAAAAACCACCGGAACTGAAGCCGCTGCCGGCAGTGCCGACGGCCGGGGATAAGGACGTGCAGGCGCGCGAAGCAGCACTTCGGGCTGAGCTCGAACAACGCCAGGGCACGGCCAGCACCATAAAGACCGATCTGGCGCCCGGTAGCCTCGCCGGCCAGCGCCGCGTGCGTGTGGCGCTGTAACCATGACCGCGATGAAGCGCAGTTTGCGCCGGCGCGTGCTGGACTGGTGGTATTGGAGACGGCATGCAAGGTGGGTGAAGCGGCGTGGCGGGTGAACGCTGCCAATCTCCCCCACGAGGGGGGAGATTGGCCGCTTCCACCGCTCACCCCTTCTTCGCGAATGCCCAGCGCATCATCGGGTATTCCTCGTCGTTG
>NZ_VFWS01000065.1:0-27008 GCF_006443065.1 Mesorhizobium sp. B1-1-5
GACGGAGCTTCGCTCCTGCTCCGCCCTGGAATGACGATCGCGATGGGCGTTTCGGCCAATCTCCAACGCGTGCCACCAACGCAAACAGAGTCGACCGGTCAAAATCCCTGTGCAGTGCCACTAGGGGGCACGGATTGCATGCTGGCCTCATCCAAGGCATAATTCAAATTATCGTTTTTCGGGCAATAGCCCTATATTTCTGATGGCTGGAAGAACTTTCGACACGATGCCTCCGCTCGACTGGCTGCGCAGTTTCGAGGCTGCCGCCCGCCTGTCGAACTTCACCGCCGCGGCCGCCGAGCTCGGGCTTACGCAAGCCGCCGTCAGCCAGCACATCCGTTTTCTGGAGGAGCGGCTCAAGACGCGATTGTTTGCGCGCCTGGCGCGCGGCGTGGCATTGTCGCCGGAAGGCGCAGCCTATCTCCCGCACATCCAGTCGGCATTCGCGACCATCGGCAACAGCACCAACGAGTTGTTCGAGCCGCGTGCCGTGCAGATCGTCAGGATCCGCGTCCCCATCTCCTTTGCGATGCTGGTGCTGGTCCCGGCTCTTCCGGACCTGGCAAAGGTGCTGCCGCAGATCCGGCTCGATCTGGTGACCATCCATCGTCCGACCGACTACGACCAGCCGGGCTCGGCGCTCGACATACGCTTCGGCAACGGATCCTTTCCCGGGCGCGAGGCCGACCGGCTGACCGTCGAGCGGCTTGCCCCGGTCGCGGCTCCGCCGCTCGCCCGAGGTGGCGAGTGGACGTCATTGCCGCTTCTCCTGGTGGCGGGCGCGCGCGAGATGTGGGCGGAATGGTTCGCCGCCGCGGGCGTTTCCGGCCATCCCCGGCGCGCGCACCGCTTCGACAGTTTCGTCGCCGCTATGGAAGCCGCGAAGGTCGGCGCCGGGGCGCTGCTCGGCTCGCGGCCACTGATCGACGCGGCCCTCAAGGACAAGGTTCTCATCAGGCTTTCGGATTTCGAGCTTTCGAGCCCGTCGGGCCATTTCCTGACGAGACCGTCATCGTCGCGACTCTCCGGCGCCGAGCAGGATTTTCGCCGCTGGCTTCTGTCGCGCATCGCCAGGATTTCAGGATAGCCTGTCGGCCGCTGCCCCGATCCGTTTCCAGTAGATAAGGGTGCCGGTGAGCCCGCCATGTGGCTTAAGCGCGAAATCGGGGATCTCACCGGCCAAGGTGAAACCAAGTTTCTCATAAAGCCCGGCCGCGCCCTCTTCGCTGGCCGTGTCCAGCACCAGCAGCGTTCGGCCTTTGTCGACGGCCAGGTTCTCCGCTGCCCGCATCAGGGCGGTCGCGATGCCTTTGCCGCGATGGTTCCGGCCGGTCATCAGCTTGGCGATCTCGGCGCGGTGCGGTTGGTTGGGCGGGAAGTCGAGCAACAGCATGACAGTGCCGGCAAGCGCCTCGCCATGCCATGCGCCCAGCAACGCCCTTTCGCCGCGCGCCGCCGCGGCAAGCGACTTGCGCCAGAAATCCCGCGCCGCCTCCGCCGACAATGGATGCATGAAGCTCACCGATCCGCCGGCGGCGACCGTCTCGATCAGCAGATCGGTGAGCATCGCGATGGTCGCCGCATCGTCGCGCAACGCCCGGATTTCAAGGGAATTCATGCTGGTGCTCTCCAGGCGACGAAACATCGGGGACAGGTCATTCGAAATGGCCGATGCGTTTGCGTCGTCGCGCCCGCCGGATTTCGGCGATACGGTCGGCGTCGTCCTCGCTGAGATGGCGGCCACGCTCCAAAATCTCGAGCGTATATTCCTCATAGGTCAGACCGAGCCGTTCGGCTCTCTCCAGCCGCATCAGCATGACGGCGTGGCTTGGCGCCTTCCAAGCCTTGTCGCGGGCGGCGCGCCAGGCGAGGAAAATGTAGGCATCGCCCTTGCCCCAGGGCGGGCCGTCATAGTCGTCGAGCGGCGGCCCGCCATTGTGCGAGCGTTTTGGGCGGCGAGACATCGGAGTCAGTCCCTGACCAGCGCCACGAGATACTCCGCCGCATCCGGTCCGGGAGCATGAAAGACGCAATCCGAGGGCGCGCCCAGCGCCAGGCAGTCGCCAGGCTCGAGCCGGTGCACCACATCGCCCTCGGTGAAATCGAGCCTTCCGTCGATCAGCCATATCTGCTGCTTGATGAAGGCGTAGGATGCCGCCGGCAGACTGACCTTGGCACCTGCCGGAAGGCTGACCCTGACCAGTTCCAGCGGCATCTGCGATGCCGGCGATAGATGCCGCCTGATGTACCCGGTTGCCGGATCCTGCCAGATCGGCTGCTCGTCCCGGCGCGAAATACCGCCGCCTTGCATCTCGGCCCGTGCGATCAGCGTCGACAACGTCATGCCGAAGGCCGCCGCGATGCGCACCAGAAGCGCCGCGGTCGGACTGTTCGTGCCGCGTTCGATGGCGCTCAGCATCGCCTTCGAAACGTCCGAGCGCTCGGCCAATTCGGCAAGCGACCAGCCCCTCACCGTTCTTTCGGAGCGTATCCGCCTGCCGATCGTGGCGGTAATACTATTCGATATATCATTCATTCGTCCAATATATCGGATTTTTTCAGCCTGGAAAGAGGCCAGTCGATCGAATTGTCGCGCCGGGCTTAACGCTGCCTACACCATCCGACCTCACCTGACTTTAACCCCGATTGGGTAGGGTCGAGGCTCCAGGGGAATGGGATCAGGTCAGCCATGTTTGTCGAACGCGAAGCCTCCGTTGGCGAACCGACTTCGCAGGAGCGCCGCAACATCCAACAGAACGACAAGCGGATTCTCGGCAATGTCGTGCAATGCGACGGCGCGCGCGCCACCATCAGTGCCCATGCCGAAGACACCGAAGGCGCGATCAGCGGCCTTTGGACCGTCGGTAAGATGATCTCCATCAATCTCGGTTCGACACGAACGGTCGGCCTTGTCTATGCCATCGGCAAATCGGATCGCGCCTGGAACCACGAAGGGCAGAATCCGATCGAGGTCAGCGTCGAACTGGTCGGCGAGGTGCGCGACGGCGTCGAGCCCGGCGCCAAGCCGGTGTTCGATCGTGGCATCACCACCTATCCGCATATCGGCGCCATTGCTCACCGCATCCGAACCCGCGACCTGCAGGCGGTCTACGATCTGGCCGGGCGCCATTCGGTGACCATCGGTACGCTGTCGCAGGATGAGTCGATCGATGCCAATATCGCCATTGACGACACGCTGGCGCGTCATTTCGCCATCGTCGGCACCACCGGTGTCGGCAAGTCGACAGCTGTCTCGCTGCTGTTGCGCAAGACGATCGAAGCGCGTCCGGATCTGCGCGTGCTCATCCTCGACCCGCATAACGAGTTCGCCGCCTCGCTGCCGGAATATTGCGTGAAGGTCGATTCCAAGACGCTCGACCTGCCGTTCTGGATGTTCAGGCTGGAGGAGTTCGCCGAAGTGCTGTTTCGCGGCCGCGAGACGGTGCCCGAGGAAGTGGATGTCCTGCGCGACCTGATCCCCGCCGCCAAGAACCTTTACCGCAACCCGAATTCCGGCACCTATGTCAGGCGCGGCAGCGACGCGCTGACGGCGGACACGCCGGTGCCTTATCGCATTGCCGATCTCATCAAGCAGATCGACGAGCGCATGGGCATGCTCGAAAGCAAGAACGACCGCCCGACCTTGAAATCGCTGAAGACGCGCATCGAATCGGCGGCGGCCGATCCGCGCTACCGCTTCATGTTCAATTCGCGGCTGATCGAGGACACCATCCACGAAACGATCGGCAACATCTTCCGCGTCCCCAACCATGGACGCCCGGTTACCTGCTTCGAGATGGCGGGCATGCCTTCGGAAGTCGTCAACTCGGTCTGCTCGGTGCTGGCACGCCTGGCCTTCGACCTGGCGCTGTGGAGCGAGGGCCGGCTGAAGCTGCTGCTGCTTTGCGAGGAAGCCCATCGCTACATGCCGGCCGATCCGCGTCTCGGCTTCGCGCCGACAAGGCACGCGCTGTCGCGCATCGCCAAGGAAGGCCGCAAATACGGCTGCTATCTCGGCGTCGTCACCCAGCGTCCGGGCGAGCTCGACCCGACCATCCTGTCGCAGTGCTCGACCTTCTTCGCCATGCGGCTTGCCAACGAGCAGGACCAGGCCATCATCCGCTCGGCGATCGCCGATTCCTCGGCCTCGACCCTGGCGTTCCTCTCCTCGATGGGGCAGCGCGAAGCCATCGCCTTCGGCGAAGGCGTGGCGACCACGATGCGGCTGAAGTTCGAGAAGCTGCCGCAGGAGTTCATCCCGGGCACCGCGAAGGGCGAGAAGATCGATCCCTCCGCGGACGGCAACGACGTCGATCTCGCCATGATCGTCGAGCGGCTGCGCAACGTGCCGAAGCCGCAGCAGGCCATGGCCTTCGCCGAGGCTGTGGATTCCTCCCGCCAGGCCGGCGACCCGGACTACAAGAAGCCGGCCACCGCCGCGCGCGTGCAGCCGGACGACGACTTCGACACGCGCTACGGCCTGAAGCCCTCGACCTTCGGCATGCGCCAGCTCAACGATTGAGCCTGCAATCATGAAAGCAGGGGTAAATCCCGCCAGGAAATTCGTCAGGCTGAGTCGGCTGAAGTTGCCTTCGAGAACCGGAGCGGAGCGGACATAAAGTCCGTGAGCACCGGAAGCGCAGAAGGAAGCTTCAGACGGCCAGCCTCACGAATTTAGTGGTGGGATTTTAGGCGCAGACGCGGTTGCGGCCTTGCTTCTTCGCCTCATAGAGCTGGCGGTCGGCGCGGCGGTAGAAATCCTCCGCGCTCTCCTTGTGGTCCCAGACGGCAAGGCCGACGCTGGTGGTGACCTTCAGCCGCACGTTGCCCGACATGATCGACATGTTGGCGACCGCCTTGCGGATGCGCTCGGCGAACCTGGCCAGCAATTCGACATCCATGTTGGGGGTGACGACGGCAAACTCCTCGCCGCCCAGCCGCGCCACCACGTCGTGATAGCGCGTCATGCCCCGCAGGCAGGTAGCGACGGCCCTCAGCACCTCGTCGCCGACGTCATGGCCATGCGTATCGTTGACCTGCTTGAAATGGTCGAGATCGAGGATCATCAGCCCGACCGGCCTGTCGATGCGGCGAAACTCGTGCAGATATTCGCGCAGCGCATCGTCGAAATAGCGGCGGTTCTGCATTCCGGTGAGACTGTCGGTGAGCGCCGCCTGCTCGAGCGTCTGCGAGCGGGCGCTGAGCGAAACCGTCATGGCCCTGAGCTTGCCCTCTTCCCGCACCTGGCCGCGGATCAGCGGGTAGATGAAGAAGGTGCCGAAGAACAGCGCGGTTGCCAGCAGCGCCCCGGTGACGAACAGCAGTTTGTTGAGATAGACAATTCTGTCGACGCGCGATGCGGTGTCGAGGTCGGCAGCGATGTCCTGCAATTGGCCATAGGCGTTGTAGGTCACCAGGCCCGCAGCCAGGATCACGAAAATAAAGACGAAAAATGCGGATTCCGCCTTATGGAAACGCATCTACTCCCCGCGGCACTGTAGCCCCGAGGTTATGGCATGGCCGACCTTACGGACAGTTAACCCGAGCAACCTTGGCGAGAATTAGAGCCGGGGATTTTAAGGCGCTGATTGAAAAAGCTTTTAGTCAGTCCTGAACAGCCGGTTCGTCGCCCGGCCGCAGCCTGCGCCACTCCGCGCTCAGCTGATGCCTGAACCAGGTCGACTGACGCTTGGCATATTGCCGGGTCGCGATCTTGGCGCGTTCGATGGCTTCGGGAAAACTTGACTGGCCGGCCATCGCAGCCTGCAGCTCCCGCACGCCGATCGCTTTCATCGCCGGCAGGTCCGGGTCGAGGCCGAGCGCGGTGAGTCGACGCACTTCGTCGAGAGCGCCCTTGTCGAGCATCTTGTCGAAACGCGCCTCGATGCGCCGGACCAGTTGCTCGCGGTCCGGCTCGATGACCAAGAAGCGCGCGCTGTCGCGATCGATCAGTGGCCGACCGCGCACCGCCTGCCATTCGAGGATCGAGCGCCCGGAAGCGTCGAGCACTTCGAGCGCCCGCACGATACGCTGGCCATCGGTCGGCCTGAGTTGCATGGCCATAGCCGAATCCTCGTGCATCAGCAGGCGATGCAGCCTTTCGGCCCCTTGCTCCTTGAGCTCGTAGCGCCAGCGCTCGCGGACGGACGGCGGAATGTCCGGCATATCCGAGATGCCTTCGGCCAGCGCGCGGAAGTAGAGCCCGGTGCCGCCGACAAAAACGGCCGGACGGCCCGACAGCACGCCGTCGTCGATCAGCTTTGTCACGTCGCGCAGCCAGGCGCCGGTGGAATAGGCGGTGGCGGGATGGACATGGCCGTAAAGGAAATGCGGAACGCGTGCCATTTCGGCGGCGCTCGGCCGCGCCGTCAGGACATCGAGCACCGAATAGCCCTGCATGGAATCGGTGTTGACGATGACGCCGCCATTGCGTTCGGCGAGATCCAGCGCCAGCGCCGACTTGCCGCTGGCGGTCGGCCCGGCTATCAGGATCGCGTTCTTGATGCGGCCTTCGCCCGCCTGCCTGCCGGAATTCTCAATGCCGCTGATCGCCACTTTAGTATCCCGTCCAGAAGCCCGCGCCGTGCCGGCTTCGCTTGCGAATATGGCCTTGCGGGCCGCCGGCGCAAGCGCCGTTCATTGGCTGGCCGAGGACGTCGCCTGCGATCTCGTTTTGCCGCAGACGCCGGATATCGGCGAAATGACCGCCAATCTGCGCGCAGCATTGGCTTCCGAGCCGGTCGACGTCATCGTCCAACCAGGCGAAGGCAGGCGCAAGAAGATCCTGCTCGCCGATATGGATTCGACCATGATCGACCAGGAATGCATCGACGAGCTAGCCGACGAGATCGGCGTCAAGGACCATGTGGCGGCGATCACCGCGCGCTCGATGAATGGCGAGATCGCCTTCGAGCCCGCCCTGCGCGAGCGCGTCGCCTTGCTGAAAGGCCTCGACACAGCCGTGGTCGACCGCATCATCGCCAACCGGCTGACGCTCGCCTCCGGCGGTCGCGCCTTGGTGCAAACGATGCGCGCCCATGGCGCCTGGACGGCGCTGGTCTCCGGCGGCTTCGACGTCTTCACCAGCCGCATCGCCGATATGCTCGGATTCCAGGAAAACCGCGCCAACCGGCTGATCGAGAAGGACGGCACATTCACCGGCATGGTGGCCGAGCCGATCCTCGGCCGCGCCGCCAAGGCCGAAGCATTGCTCGACATCGCGGCACGGCTCGGGCTGACGACGGAGGATGCCGTCGCGGTCGGCGACGGCGCCAACGATCTCGATATGATCCGTCTTGCCGGCACCGGCATCGCGCTTCACGCCAAGCCGACGGTGGCCGAGCAGGCCCGCATCCGCATCGATCATGGCGACCTGACCGCGCTGCTATATCTCCAGGGCTACCGCCGGGATGAGTTCGCCTTGTGAGGTCTCCGATGACGCCGATCCGCACCGACCGCCTGATCCTGCGCAACTGGGAGGAGCGCGACCGCGAGCTTTTCCACCGCGTCAACTCCGACGAGCACGTGATGGAGTTCTTCCCGTTCCGCCGCGACCGTGCGACCGCGGATGCCAAGATGGACAAATTCCGCGCCTGGATCGATGAGGATGGCTACGGCTTCGCCGCGGCCGAGATCGCGGCCACCGGCGAATGCATCGGCTTCGTCGGTCTCCTGGATACGGATGATGTGCCATCGCTACCGGACGGCACGATCGAGATCGGCTGGCGGCTGGCGCCGGAATTCTGGGGCAAGGGTTATGTCACCGAGGCAGCGGAAGCCTGGCTCGCCTTCGGCTTCGAAACGCTGAGGCTGGAGGAGATCGTCTCCTTCGCCGTCGCCGAAAACCATCGCTCCATCGCCGTCATGAAGCGACTCGGCATGCAAGCCGATCCAGGCGGCGATTTCGACCATCCGAGCGTCCCCGACACCCATCCGCATCTCAAACGGCATGTCCTCTACAGGTTGTCGCGCCGGGACTGGCAGTCGCGACGTATCTGATCAATGCCTCTCAGAAAGACGTTCGTCTCCGGACTGTGGCGGACCATCCGGGACCTGATCGAGAATCCTGGCAAAATCCGCGCCCGATGCATTGCCCGCCCGTTGGCGTAGGAAATCGGCCGCAGTCTCCATGGCACCGACCTTTTGTGCCACGGCCGAGGCGATCCACTGATTAAGCGAAACACCGTCCGCTTTTGCCAGGCGCGCCGCCGCTTCCTTGACCGAGAGGGGCAGCTTCAAAGGATATGTTGCCTTGCTCATGTTCGAGTTCCTTCCAGCAACTCGGCCGGACCGATGACCGGAATGCCGAAGCTAGCTTTCGCGATCAAGAAGTCTCGGCGGTTGTACGTGACCAGCGCATTTGCCCTGCCATTGACAGCAGCCTCCAGCACCATTTCATCCTTCGGATCGGCCAACTGCGGACGCCAGAGAAAGTGCAGCTCGACAGGCTCCGCCAAGGCTGCAAAGCCAGCCAGCAAGCGATCTAGCTCGACAGCTGACAGGCGATGGATGGCCGCTTGCTCCGGTCGTGACAGCACTGCTTCATACTCAAGAAACAGTGCCGTCGTCACCAGCGGCCGAACATGCCTTTCAGCGATCAACCGCAAGACCGCAAACGAAGCTCCGTTTCTGCTTCGCAGGCCCGCAGTCAGAATGTTCGTATCCAGCACTATTCGCTTCACAAGTCAAAATAATACATCCCATAGGATGTTTCAACAGACCTGTTAGCAAGCCGGACTCAATCCATCCGGATCGTCACGAAGCGCAGTTCGCCGGTCTTCGACGCCAGCATCAGCAGCGCGTTCTTGCGGCCCTGCTCCTTCAGCGCGCCGATCCGGTCCATGACGTCCTTCGGCGTGCCGACCGATTCCTGCGCGATCTCGGTGATCACCTCGCCGGGCTGGATGCCGCGCTCGGCCGCCGCCGAATTCTTGGCGACGTCGGTGATGACCACGCCGGACACATCGGCCGCGATGCCGAACTTCTGCCGTGTCTGGTCGTTGAGCTCGCCGACGGTCATGCCGAGCACCGAGGCCGTCGATACCGGAGGCGTCGCCTTGTCGCCCTTGTCCTGGTCGGTGTTGCCGTTCTCGCCGCTGGCCAGCTTCTCGCCGTCCTCCAGCCGTCCGAGCGTCACCTTGACGGTCTGCTCGACCCCCTTGCGCACGATGACGACGTCGACCGCCTTGCCGACCGGGCTTTCGGCGACGACACGCGGCAGGTCGCGCATTTCATGGATATCCTTGCCGTCGAACTTGATGATGACGTCGCCGGCCTGCACCGAACCGTTGTCGACCGGCCCGCCCTTGATGACGCCGGCCACCAGCGCGCCCTTGGCGGTTGCCATGCCGAGGCTTTCGGCGATGTCCGCCGTCACCGGCTGGATGCGCACGCCAAGCCAGCCGCGCCGCGTCTCGCCATACTGGCGAAGCTGGTCGACGACGCCGGCAGCAAGCTGCGAGGGGATGGAAAAACCGATGCCGATCGAGCCACCCGACGGCGAGATGATCGCGGTGTTGATGCCGATGACCTCGCCCTCGGCATTGAACAGCGGGCCGCCGGAATTGCCGCGGTTGATGGCGGCGTCGGTCTGAATGAAGTCGTCATAGGGGCCGGAATTGATGTCGCGGTTGCGCGCCGAGACGATGCCGACCGTCACCGTGCCGCCCAGGCCGAACGGATTGCCGATCGCCATCACCCAGTCGCCGACGCGCATCTTGGTGGAATCGCCGAATTTCACCGCCGTCAGCTTGTGACCCTTGGGGTCGACCTTCAGCACCGCGACATCGGTCTTGGTGTCGGTGCCGACGAGCGTCGCCTTCAGCGTGATGCCGTCGGAGAAATTGACCTCGATATCGTCGGCATCGGCGATGACGTGGTTGTTGGTCACCACGATACCCTGCTCGGCATCGACGACGAAGCCGGAGCCGAGCGACTGCACCTTCTGCCCGGCGCCGCCCTTGTCGCCGCCGCGATTCTTGAAGAAATCGTCGAAGAAGTCCTGGAACGGCGAGCCCTCGGGCAGCTGCGGCATCGGCACCGCGCCCGGCCCTTCCGTGCCTTTCACCGTCTGCGAGGTCGAGATGTTGACCACCGCGCCAAGCAGGCGCTCGGCGAGATCGGCGACCGAGGGCGGCCCGTCGGAGGCGATCGTCGGTGTGACGAAGGACGGGACGGCAACAATGCCGACCGCGAATGCGGTGGCGCCGGCGAAGACCATGCGCCGCGCCGCGCGCAACAGGGTGTCGGATATCATCGTGGCCTCCCGGTGTGTCTGAAAAGGACAGGCGTTTTCCGCAAAGACGCCCTGTCCGGTTCATGTTGGCAAGAAATACGGCACGTTTGCGGCTATGCCCGTCTTCTCAGGATAAATCGTCCGTCGCCGCGGCACCAATGAATTTCATCAGCCGCGAACCAGCCACACAATGGCGACGCCAACCGCGATTGCCGCCAATCCTCCGAACCGCAGCGCGTTCTCGGGCATCGACTGCATTTCGCTCGCCAGTTTCCGGGCTAGGCCCGGAAACCCGCCATAGACCAGGCCCTCTATCACCAGGACCAGCCCGATCGCCGCGACAAAGTCCTGCACCGCCGCTACTGGGCGGTGCCGGGTTGCGCGGCCGGTGCGGCAGGCGGCGTCGCAGGCGCGGCCGGCTGCCCGGGCTGAGGCTTGCTGTCCGGATCACGGAAGTAGCGGAAGAACTCGGATTCGGGCGAGAGCACCATCGTCGTTCCGGTGCTGTCCAGCGCCGTGCCGTAGGCATTCATCGAGCGATAGAAATCGAAGAAGGCCGGATCGCGCTTATAGGCGTCCGCGAAGGTCGCGCTGCGTTGCGCCTCGCCCTCGCCGCGCAGGATTTCCGATTCCTTCTGCGCCTCGGCGACGATCTCGACGACCTCGCGGTCGGCCCGCGCCCTGATGCGCTGCGCGGCCTCGTTGCCGCGCGCCCTCAGACGCTCGGCTTCCGCCAGGCGCTCGGCCTTCATGCGGTCATAGGTCTGCTGCGAGACCTCCGCCGTCAGGTCGGTCCGGCGGATGCGCACATCCTCGATGTCGAGGCCGAGCGATGTCGCGTCGGGGCGAAGCTGATCGCGCACCTCGCGCATCATGACGCCGCGTTCCTCGGAAAGCGCGGCCTCGAAGTCGCGCAGGCCGTAGACACGGCGCAGCGCCGCATCGAGACGCGTCCGCAGCCGTGCCTCGGCCAGTTCAACCTGACCGGACACCGCCGCGCGGAACGTGCGCGGATCCGAGATGCGATAGGCGATGAAGGCGTCGACCTCGTAGAACTTGCCGCCCGAGACCTGGACGCGGATGTTGTCGAGGTCAAAGCGCATCACCCGCTTCTCGACCATCTGCACGCTGTCGGCGTCGAAGAAGGCGAACGGCGCCTTGAAGTAGACGCCAGGCTCGCTCTTGACGTCGATGATCTCGCCAAATCTCAGAACGATCGCCTGCTGGCCCGCATTGACCACGAAGATCGAGGAGTAGAGCAGGAACAGAAGGACAGCCGCAATGACGGCGACGATGGGAAGACGGTTGGCCATCACTGGTTGCCTCCCGTCGTGACGCCGCCCAGCGGGGCCGGCGCCGGCTGCGCTTTCGGCTGCAATGCCGGCAGCGGCAGGTAAGGCAGAACGCCCTGACCGTTGCCCTGCTCGACGACGACCTTGTTGGAGTCCTTCAGGATCTTCTCCATGGTTTCGAGGTAGAGGCGCTTGCGCGTGACGTCGGGCGCCTTGGCATACTCGTTGTAGACGGAGATGAAGCGCTGCGCCTCGCCTTCCGCCTCCTGCACGACGCGGTTCTTGTAGGCGGCGGCGTCCTCGCGGACCTGCGCCGCCTGGCCGCGTGCTTGGCCGAGCTTCTGGTTGGAATACTGGTTGGCCTGCTCGACGAACTTGTCCTCGTCCTGCTCGGCGCGTTGCACCTCGTCGAACGCGTCGGCCACCTCACGCGGTGGTGCCGCGTCCTCGATCGAGACTGCGTTGACCTGGAGACCGGTCTTGTAGCCATCGAGCGTGCCCTGGATGATCTCGCGCACCCCGGTTGCGATACCCTGGCGGTCGTCGCGGAAGATGTCCTGCGCCGGCCGCCGGCCGACGACTTCGCGCATGGCGCTCTCGGCGACCTGGGTCAGCATGCCGTCGGGATCTGAAACATCGAACAGATAGGCTCTGGGATCGGAGACCTGGTAGGCCACCGAGAACTGCACGTTGACGATGTTCTGGTCGCCGGAGAGCATCAGCCCGGAGCCGCTGCTCGACCCGCCGCCGATGCTGACGAGCTGCTCGGAGATCTTGGCAGTCTCGACCGTTTCGATCGGCCACCAGTGGAAATGCAGGCCCGGCTGCGAAAGCTCGGTCTTCGGCTGGCCGAAGCGCAGTTCGACGGCAACCTCGTCGGGCTGCACGGTATAGATCGCCTTGAAGGCCCATAGCACGATGAGGGCCAGCGCGATCAGCCCGAGCACCGCCGGGCTGGCGCCACCGCCGCCCGGAAGCGCACGCCGCAGCCTGTCCTGGCCGCGGCGGATGATGTCCTCGAGATCGGGGGGCGAACCCTGCGGGCCGCTTGGCCCTTTCGGTCCCTGCCCCCAGGGCCCCTGATTGCCGCCGCCGCCCCATGGGCCGCCGCCACCGCTCTTGTCGTTCCAGGGCATGAATGTCCTTTCGCTTCGGTTCCCTCGGGCCTTGCGGCGCAATCCTAGCGCATGACCACGAAAACCCATATCGGTTTTCGAAAAGGAATCATGCCCCAAAATCAAAGTATTACGGCGGCCTCTTGCGCGTCCGGTTGGACGCGCGCCGCTGCAGCACCGTTCTTCTATAGGGACGCCTTGACCCGCTTTCAACGCGATGTGCCATCGTCCCCGTGCGATTTGGACGGGTAGCGACCCTTTGTCGT
This sequence comes from Mesorhizobium sp. B1-1-5, assembly GCF_006443065.1. NCBI lineage: Bacteria > Pseudomonadati > Pseudomonadota > Alphaproteobacteria > Hyphomicrobiales > Phyllobacteriaceae > Mesorhizobium > Mesorhizobium sp. B1-1-5. Next base: position 12,908 of record NZ_VFWS01000065.1, read on the forward strand.
CGTCAACGATCGTCGCGTCGGCGCTCGTAAACCGTGTAACGCGTGGCGTGGCTGTCTTTCTCGCCGGCAGGAAAATCCTCGGCGCTGACGACTTGCCAGGCGCTCGGATCGATCGGCGGGAAATGGGCGTCGCCATCGACGCTGGCCAGCACATGGGTCACGTGCAGCCGGTCGGCAAGCGGCAAGGCCTGGGCATAGATCTCGCCGCCGCCGACCACGCAGATCTCCTCCGCTCCCGCGATGCAGCGGCCGCGCACCTTGGCCAGAGCGATCGCGTCCTCCAGCGAGTGGGCCACCTCGATGCCCTCGGCGCGCCAGGTCTTGTCGCGCGTCACCACGATGTTGAGCCGGCCGGGCAGCGGCCGGCCGATGCCTTCATAGGTCTTGCGGCCCATTATGATCGGCTTGCCCATCGTGTCGGCCTTGAAGCGCTTGAGATCGGTGGAAAGCCGCCACGGCAGGCCGCCTTCGCGGCCGATCACGCCGTTTTCGGCGATGGCGACATAGATCGCGATATCCATCAGCCGCCGTTCCCGCCATTGTCCGACGGCTCGAGCAGAAGGATGTCGATATCGTGCTCGGGATAAAAATCCTTCGCGGTGACCTCGAACGTCGTCGGTCCGACCTTTTTGACATTGTCGCCGCAGAAGGAGACGAGGCTTTTGGGGCTGCCCTTGTCGATGGTGAGCTTGAAATTGCCGATGGTGCCGGATGCCCAGTTGCCCCCCGTCGTCAGGATGTAGGCGATCCGGCTCTCGTAATATTTCGGATAACCGTCCGGATTTGCCTTGGCCGCCTTGCGCACCGCGTTCTCGAACGTCTGATCCATGCAATAGCGGGTCTTGTAGGCCGCATACTGGCCCTGGAACTGCCCATCATAGAAGAAGCTGACCGAGGACGTGCCACCGACGCTGGGCTTGTAGCGGTGCGAGACATGGACCTCCTTGTTGGCCGGGAAGGTCGAGCGCCACCAATAGGTCGAGCGTAGCTGCCAGAACGGCGCAAAGGCGGTTTGCATGCCCGAGCCGCTATCGGCCGTATCCTCGATGATGATGCCGCGGTCTTCCCAGTCCTTGGCGACATCCTTGGGCAGCTTCGCCAGCGCCGCCTTGGCGGCGTCGCCGAATGGATAGAGCGGCACGTTCTGCGCCTTGAGATCGGCGGTGATATCGATGCCGAGCGCCAGCGCCTTTTGCTCCAGCTGCGGCTTCGCATCGACGCCGTCGATCGTCACCTCGAAGCCGAGGAAATTGTCGCTCTGCGCCTCCGGGATGGCCGGCATCTCGTTGGGATCGCCTTCGATGTCGGGCATCGGGAACGCGACGATGGAGCTGACATCCTTGTCGGTGTTGTTGCGGAACACATAGTCGACCGTCACTTTCTCCGGCGAGATGAAAAGGTCCTCGCTTTGCATGGCGACGGCGTCGCTGCGCGACAGGATCAGCCCGCCGGTGCCGAGCTCGGCGACGGAATCATTGGCGAAGGCCGGGGCAGCCACGAGCGCCAGCGCTGCGGTCAGTACGGTGCGTAACATGGACCCTCCTCTGTGCGGCGATACCGGGATCAGCCGAATGCGCAGTTCCATCTAGCCGTTTCAGGACGGCGTTTCAAAGCCCTTCGTCGGCCGATACGGGTACTTCTGGACACCGCGCCGCCGATCGGGCAGGAGATCGCCATGCGCAAGCTTCTCGTCATCGGCATCGGCGCCGGCAACCCCGACCACATGACGGTCCAGGCCATCGACGGCCTGAACCGCGCCGACGTGCTGTTCATTCCCGACAAGGGGGCGAAGAAGAACGATCTTGCAGATTTGCGCCGGCAGATCTGCGACCGCTTCGTCACCAATCCGAAGTCGCGCCGGGTCGAGTTCGATGTGCCGGTTCGGGCCGAGCCGACATCGTCCTATCGTGTGACAGTCGACGACTGGCACGAAGCGATAGCGGAAATCTACGAAACCCTGATCCGCGACGAGCTTGCCGACGATGGCTGCGGCGCGTTCCTGATCTGGGGCGATCCGTCGCTCTATGACAGCGCGCTGCGTATTCTCGAGCGCGTGCGCCTGAGGGGCAATGTCGATTTCGAGCTCGAGGTCATCCCCGGCATCACCGCGATCCAGGCGCTGGCCGCCGCCCACGCGACTGCGCTCAACCGCATCGGCGATTCGATCCTGGTGACGACCGGTCGCCGGCTAACCGAAGAAGGGCTGCCCGCGAACGCCGGCTCCACCGTCGTCATGCTCGACGGCAAATGCGCCTTCAACACGCTTGCCGACCAGGACGTCCTCATCCAGTGGGGCGCCTATCTCGGCACGCCCGACGAGATCGTCATCTCCGGACGCTTAGGCGACGTGGGTGCCGAAATCGAAAGGGTTCGCGAAGACGCCAGAGGAAAGAAGGGCTGGATCATGGACATCTATCTGCTGAGAAAATCAGGGGAGTAAGGGAGTAGGGGAGTAAGGCAATAGGGGGCGCACATCGCATGCGCAGGCGGCCAGGACATCACATCCTACTCCCCTACTCCCCTACTCCAGCATCGATCTCCGCCTGCAGGGCCCGCATATGGACGGCGGCGGCCGATGAAGCGGCGCGCTCTATGGCGCGAAACCGGCTGACGACCGCCAAGCCCGCCGATGTCAGTTGCGCGCCGCCGCCTTTGCGGCCGCCGGTCTGCGCCGCGACCAGCGGCTTGCCGAACACGCGGTTCATGTCCTCGACCAGATCCCAGGCATGCTTGTAGGACATCTCCATGCCGCGCGCCGCGGCCGAGATCGAGCCGAAGGCGGCGATCTGCTCCAGCAATTCGATCTTGCCCGGACCGATCCGGCCATCGGGGTCGAGATTTATCCGCAGGCTGAGCGACGGCATTTCATCTCCTCGGATTCCACGGCACGACAATAGTCCCTATGGCAAAGAAGCGCTATTCCAAATATACATAGCGACATGATCGAGAACCTCAAACGCCGACTTCGGCCGGCAGGCCGGCGCCGGTGTTTGCGCGATCGAAGCTCACCGTCTTGATGACCGCGAAGACCTGGCTTCCCAGCTTGAGGCCAAGCGCTTGCCGCGATTGCTCGGTGATCCGCGCGATCACAACCGCGCCATGGCAATCGATGCCGATTTCGACCTCGGGCCCCTCGCCCGGCTTCATGCCGACGATCGTTCCCGACAGGATATTGAGCGCGCTGAGGCCGGCGGGTTTCTCGGTGGCGACCATCACGTCGCGGGCGCGGATGCGAATGCGCACCGGAGCGCCCGCCGCCCGCGCCAGTTTCGGCACGCGGATTTCGCCGGCCTGCGAAGCAAGCACCGTCATGCCGAAGACCTCGTCGTGACGCAGCACCTTGGTGTCGAGCACCGCACCGCCCTCGCCGCGCTCCTCCGCCGGCAACAGGTCGAGCCGCCGCATGATCGCCTCGGTCGGCCCCGCGGCCGCCACCTTGCCCTGCGAAAGCACCACCACGTCGCTCGCCAGCCGCGCCACCTCGGCGACGGAATGGCTGACATAGACGATCGGGATCTTCGTCTCGTCCCGCAGCCGTTCGATGTAAGGCAGGATCTCGGCCTTGCGCGCTTCGTCGAGCGAGGCGAGCGGTTCATCCATCAGAAGCAGTTTCGGGCTGGCAAGCAGCGCGCGGCCGATCGCGACGCGCTGCCTTTCGCCGCCCGACAGTTTCGCCGGCTGCCGGTCGAGCAGGTGACTGATACCGAGCAGGTCGACCACCGCATCCATTTTGGCATAGCGCTCGGAAGACGGCGTGAACCAGCGGCCGTAGCGCAGATTGCCGGCGACGCTCATATGCGGGAACAGCCGCGCATCCTGGAACACCATGCCGATGCGCCGCTTGTGCATGGGCACGAAGATGCGCGCGGCGGTGTCGACCAGCACATTGCCGTTGACCGAGATACGCCCTTTGTCCGGACGGATCAGGCCGGCGATCAGGTTGATCAGCGTCGACTTGCCCGAGCCGGACGGCCCGAACAGCGCCGTCAGCCGGCCGGCGCTCTCGAAACGGGCTTCCACGGCGAAATCGCCGAGGCGATGGCTGATGTCGGCCGAGAGTGTCATTCGATGTCCATCCGCCGGCCGACCCGCCGCGCCAGCACTTCCGAGGCGATGAGCGCGGCCATCGAGATGACGATCGAGATCAGCGTCAGCCTGAGCGCGCCTTGATCGCCACCCGGCACCTGCGTGAAGGTGTAGATCGCCGAGGGCAGCGTCTGCGTTTCGTTGGGGATGTTGGAGACGAAAGTGATGGTGGCGCCGAATTCGCCCATCGCCTTGGCGAAGGAAAGGATCGCTCCCGCGATCAGGCCGGGCAGGATCAGCGGCAGCGTGATGGTGGCGAACACCCAGAGCGGATTGGCGCCAAGCGTGCCGGCCGCCGCTTCGATCTTGCGGTCGACAGCCTCGATCGAGAGCCGGATGGCCCGCACCATCAGCGGAAAGCCCATGACCCCGCAGGCCAGTGCCGCGCCCGTCCAGCGGAACGAGAAGATGATGCCGAGATGCTCGGCAAGGAAGGCGCCGGCCGGGCCGCGCCGGCCGAAGGTGAGCAAGAGCAGATAGCCGGTCACCACCGGCGGCAGGATCAGCGGCAGATGCACCAGCCCGTTGAGCAGCGTCTTGCCCCAGAAACGCCCCCGCGCGAGCAGGAGCGCGATCAGGACGCCCGGCGGCAAGCTGGCGATCATCGCCACCGTTGCCACCTTGATCGACAGCCGGACCGCATTCCATTCGTCGGGAGTGAGGTCCAGCAGCCAGTTCATGATTGTGTTTGCGCGGTCTTTCTCAGTTGCTCGGTGCGAGGACCGTGAAGCCCTGCTCCTTGAACAGGTCGGCGGCCTTGGCCGACTCGACGCATTTCAGGAAGGCCGCCGCATCCTTGTCCTTCGAATCGGCGGTCTGGGCAATCGGGTAGATGATCGGCGGATGCGAATCTTCCGGGAAGGTGCCGACGACCTTGACGCCCTTTTCGGCATGCGCGTCGGTGGCGTAGACGATGCCCAGAGCCGCCTCGCCGGTCGACACCAGCTTGAGAGCTGCACGCACATTCTCGGCCTGCGCGATCTTGCCCTCGACCGACGACCAGACGCCCAGCGATTCCAGCGCCGCCTTGCCGTATTTGCCGGCCGGCACGGCCTTGAAATCGCCCATGGCAAGCCTGCCGTCGCCGATCAGCTTGGCGAGATCGAAGCCCTTCTCGACCTTGGTCTCGACCGCGGAATCCTTCGGCGCCACCAGCACGATCTGGTTGCCGAGCAGCTTCACTTCGGTATCAGGCTTGGTCAGCTTCTTATCGGAGAGATATTTCATCCAGTCGAGGTCGGCCGAGACGAAGATGTCGGCCGGCGCGCCGCCTTCGATCTGCTTGGCGAGCGCCGAGCTCGCCGCGTAGGAAATGGTCGCTGCTTCGCCGACTTCCGGCTCGCAGGCCTTGTTGACCGCGTCGAGCGCGTCCTTGAGGCTGGCCGCGGCAAACACGACCACCTTGTCGTCGGCATGGGCCGCCGGCACTGCCGCCATCAACATCGCCGCCAGACCGCCAAAGGCGATCGCCTTCAACCCGAAACCCTTGCCCGTCATGAAGTCTCTCCCTGGTTCCAAAATCCGTACCGCCAAAAGCCTTGGACCGATATATCCGTATGAACATAACAAGGGAAGGCTTTTCACCTGTCGCGGCATTGTGCGCCGGCGCGATCTCAGCCTACGGCGAATGCGAAACGGAAGGGCGAAGCTCAAGGAGGGACGCATGAAGATCAGCGCCCGCAACATCCACAAGGGTGAGGTGACCGAGATCGTCAAGGAAGCCACCACACTTCGCATGTCAGGATCGACATCGGCGGCGGCGTCATCGTCACCGCGTCAATCACCAAGCGGTCGCCGGCCTCGTGATCGAGAAGGGCAAGCAGGCCTATGCGGTGATCAAGGCCTCGGACGTCACGGTTGGCATCGATTGAGCCGAAGCTGGCTCACACCGCGATAGGCGCCTTGATACTCGCGTCCGCGAAATAATTCTCGAGGCGGAAATCCTCGAAGCGGAAGGCGAAGAGGTCCTTCACCTCCGGATTGATCCACATCGTCGGCAAGGCCTTGGGCGTGCGCCGCAGCTGCTCGCGCGCCTGCTCGAAATGGTTCGAATAAAGATGCGCATCGCCGAGTGTGTGGACGAAGTCGCCGGGCTTCAGCCCGATTACCTGCGCCACCATCAGGGTGAGCAAGGCATAGGAAGCGATATTGAACGGCACGCCGAGGAAGACGTCGGCCGAGCGTTGGTAGAGCTGGCAGGAAAGCCGGCCTTCCGAAACATAGAACTGGAACAGGCAGTGGCAGGGCGGCAGCGCCATCGCCTCGACTTCGGCCGGGTTCCAGGCCGAGACGATCAGCCGGCGCGAGTTGGGATTCTTGCGTATCTCCTTCAAAAGGCCCGCAATCTGGTCGATCTCGCCGCCATGCCCGTCCGGCCATGAGCGCCATTGCTTGCCGTAGACCGGCCCGAGATCGCCGTTCTCGTCGGCCCATTCGTCCCAGATGGTGACCCCATGATCGTTGAGATATTTGATGTTGGTGTCGCCGGCCAGAAACCACAGAAGCTCGTGGATGATCGACTTCAGATGCAGCTTCTTGGTGGTCGTGACCGGAAAGCCGCGCGAAAGGTCGAAGCGCATCTGATAACCGAACACCGAGCGCGTGCCTGTCCCAGTACGGTCGCCACGGTCGGCACCGGTCTCCAGCACATGCTTCAACAGGTCGAGATATTGGCGCATCGGCTCTGCCTCGATTCGAGTAATAGCCGATAATAACCGATAGCCAGGTGTCCGGACACACCAAAACGGCGCCATTAGCGCCTGTGCACCACTACACTTCCAAACGTTTGCGCCGCCCCTCATTGCCCTGCCGGGCATTTCTCCCCGTATAGTGACGGGGAGAAAGGACATGGCTGCCGCGCTGCAGCGTTTCTTGCAACGCTGACGGTTGGCGAAACCGCCTAAGACAGCGCCCTTCTCCCCGTCGCTATACGGGGAGAAGATGGCGGCAGCCAGATGAGGGGCAGCGCCGACGCCCCGTGACGTAAATTCAAATCCGACGCGACAGCCTTGCCGCGCCAGTCTTCGCCAGCCGACGCGCGACCGTCAGAGGGAGCCGAGTTTGCCGAGATCCTTCGCGACCAGGTAGTAAAAGGTCACGCGGCTCTTGGTGTTGTCGGCCTGCATCGCCTTGCAGGTCTTCTCTATCGAGGCATTCGCCTTTGCGGCATCGGCGATGCCGAGCTTCTTGCCGATCCAGTTCTCCCGCACGCGGTCGAGTTCCTTCGGATCGGTGCAGGACACCAGCGAGGAATCGCGGTTCCTGAGCGCAATGCCCAGATGCTTGACGATCTTATCGACCGCGTCGGCGCTGGCGCCGGCATCATATTTCTTCACATCCGCAAGATAGTCGGCCATCAAACTTCCCCTCGTCGGCGCCACGGATCCGATCGATGAGGGTTGTGGCGCGCCGCGCAACCTGTGCGCTAGGTCAGAGACTCCTCACCGGCAGCGAGATTTGATTGAGTAGGCGCGCAAGTCAACCCTTGGCTGTCGTTTGGCACAACCGGTTAAGCGCCGGTTTTGGCCTTTATTTTTCCCTCGCCGCTCCCTATATACGGTTCGTCGGCTTGACCGACTATGGCGATAAACAGGCGATGAAATAAGCCGTTCGGACCCGGGGGCGGTACCCGGCGCCTCCACCAAAAACCGCTCTGGTTGACGGAGCGGCTTTTGCTGGGGGCGAAATAGGATCGACGAAGGTGTAAAGATCGTACTTTTGCCCGGCATTGTACCACCGTTATCGGGCTAAACTTATAGTTGCCAACGACAACTATGCGGAAGCTCGTCTCGCTGCTTAATGCGGCGCGAACGCTTCAAATCAAGCCCTAGGGGTTCGCACTTCTAGGCGGGGTTCGGAGGTACCTGGCAACAGAAACCTCCACCTTCCCCCTCCTTGGTTCTTCCCAATAAACCGACCGGTGCCTGATGCGCGGGCACAGCCTTGCCGCCCATCATCCATGGACAGGCGATGCAAAACGATACCGATCGATTTTTCGTGCTGACCTCTATGCGGAGCTCGGCTACGACCTGGTACCGTTGCCTCTCGCTCCGGTCGATGAACGGGTGCGCTTCGCCCTCGATCAAACAGCTTCGCGAGGCACATGAAAAAGGCCGGGAGCGACCCGGCCTTTCTATCTTCTCAACGGCTGTCCTACTCCGCCGGCGCTTCGACCGCTTCCCGCGCGCGGCCGAGCGTCAGCTTGGCCAGAGTGAAGGAGATCACGGCGCACAGCGCGATGCCGGCCACCATCGGCAGCGGCGTGCCGTCGAAGAAGAGGCCGGCGACACCCATCGCCAGCGCGCCGATGGCGAAGTGCAGCGTGCCCATCAGCGCCGAGGCCGTGCCGGCGATCTCGCCATGCTCTTCCATCGCCAGCACCGAGGTGGTGGGGATGACGAGGCCGAGGAAACCGTAGCCGACAAAAAGCAGCGCGGCCATCACGTCGAGCCGGTCGACGCCGGACGCCATGATCGCAAACAGCGCCACCATCACCGTGGCATAGCCGGTGACCGCCACCCAGACGACGCGCTTCAACCCGAAGCGGTCGGCCAGCAAGCCGGTCAGCTGCGACATACCGATGAACGCGACCGCGTTGATCGAGAAGAACACGCTGTAGACCGACGGCGACAGGCCGTAATGGTCGATCAGGATGAAGGACGAGCTCGACAGATAGACGAAGAAGCTCGCAATGCCGAAGCCGGCGATAGCCACGAGGCCGAGGAAGTTGCGGTCGCCCATCAGGTAGCGGTAGCCGGCAAGCGCCGTGCCGAAGGATGAGCCGGCGCGCTCTTCGACGGGCCGCGTCTCCTTGAGCGAGGTGGCAAGCAGGATGGTGGCCAAGGCGGCCGCGCCCGTCACCGTCCAGAACACGGCGCGCCAGCCGAAGCTCTCGATGATCTGGCTGCCGGTCAGCGGCGCCAGGATCGGCGACACCGAGAAGACCAGCATCAAGAGCGACATCAGCTTGGCGGCCTCGTTGCCGGTGTGCAGGTCGCGCACGATGGCGCGCGGCACCGCCATTCCGGCGCTGGCGCCAAGCCCTTGCAGAAAGCGGAAGGCGATCAGCCACTCGATGGTCGGCGCCATCGCCGAGCCGACGCCGCCGACCATGAACAGCGCGAGGCCGGCATAAAGCGGCGCCTTGCGGCCGACCATGTCGGAGATCGGGCCGACGACGATCTGCCCAAAACCCATCGACAGGAAGAAGATCAGAAGGCTCATCTGCACGGCGGCAGTGCCGGCATGCAGGTCCTGGCCGATCGAAGGCAGCGCGGGAAGATACATATCGATCGCAAATGGGCCGATCGCGGACAACAAGCCGAGCACGACCGCGATGCGGAGGAATTTGGGACTCATGATAAGGCTCTTTCGGATCTGGTTGCCGCCGCAAAATGCCGGCGTCTGAACCCAGGACGTTCCATCCCGCGGAAATCCTACGTCCAAGGGCGAATTTCTTCGCCCCTTCCGTGCGGGCTTCCTTTATTGTGTCCACAAATTTAGACAGGCTTGTCCAATTCGTCAATCGCCGCTATATAGATTTTCATGAAGCCCGGCGTTTCTCCTGACACTTTCCCGCCACGCAGCCACGAGGCCAAGCGCGTATCGGTGGTTGACGCTGCCGCTTCCGTCTTCTGCCGCGAAGGCTATGCCGGCGCCAATATCGACCTGATCGCGGCCGAGGCCGGCGTTTCGCGGCAGACCGTCTACAATCATCACGGCGACAAGGAAAAGCTGTTCGTCGCCGTCGTGCGCGACCTGACGGAGCGCTGCAATGCCGGCATCTTCGCCACCATCGCCAGCTTCCCCGACCAGCCGACGAACCTGGAAGCCGACCTTGTCGCCTTCGCCGTGCGCATGAACCGCAACTGCATCTGCAACCGCGATGGCCGTTTCCTGCGCAAGCTGATCCAGGCCGAAGGCGAGCGTTGTCCGGAGCTGTTTGCCGAATGGCGCGAGCAAGGCCCGGGCCGTACCTGGTCGGCGCTTGCCGCGCGCTTTGCCCGGCTTGCCTTCGCCGGCCACCTGTCGATCGGCGACCCCGACGTCGCGGCGCGCCAGTTCCTGGCCCTCGTCAACGCCGAGCTTCAGATCACTTTCATGCTGGGCGGCGTGCCCACCGAGGAAGAGGTGCTGCGCTCGGCCACGAACGGCGTGCGGACCTTTCTCGGCGCCTTCGCCAGAAGGAAATCGCCAGCCGGCAGACAGGCGGCGTTCGCTCACGCCTGAGCCATCAAATCGCCGACACCCCTCTTGGCCTCGCGGCTTTGCGCCTATATGCGGTTTACGCCGCGCTCAAGCTTGATTACAGCTATGCGGACGATTCAACGGAACCCGACCATCAGATGGCCGACGACCACATCCGCTACGACATTCTGGCCCAGGAGGCTCTGCGCGGCGTCATGCGCAAGGTCCTGGCCGAGGTCGCGCGCACCGGCCTTCCGGGCAATCATCATTTCTTCATCACCTTCCTGACCGGCGCGCCGGGCGTGCGCATCTCGTCCAGGCTGCGCGAGCGCTATCCGGAGCAGATGACCATCGTCATCCAGTTCCAGTACTGGGACCTCAAGGTGACGGATGCCGGCTTCGAGGTCGGGCTTTCGTTCTCCGACGTGCCGGAAAAGCTCGAAATCCCCTTCTCCGCCGTGCGCGGCTTCTACGATCCGTCGGTCAATTTCGAGCTCGAATTCGACGTCAAGACGGAAAGCGCCGAAGACGAGGCCGTCGCTCCGGCCCCCGAGCCGGTCGCCGTCGTCCCCGAGAAGAAGGCGGAAACCAAGAAGAAGGCCGCCGAGGCCGAAAAGAAGCAGGCGGTCGCCGAGACCGGCGCCAAGGGCGCCGACGTCGTTTCGCTCGACGCCTTCCGCAAGAAGTAGCCCGGCGCCATGGGCGAGGTCGTCAATCTCCGCCAGGCCCGCAAGCAGAAAGCGCGCACCGAGAAGGAACGCCGGGCCGGCGAGAACCGGGCGCTGCACGGCCGCTCGAAGACAGAGCGCGAGCGTGATAGGCTGACATCGCAGAAGGCCGAGAAATTCGTAGCCGGCCATCGCCGGGAAAAACCCGACGACCCTGGCGAGCGCTGAGTCCTGCAATGGCCGCGGTCGAGAAACGTTCGGTAACGATCCGCGGTCACCGCACCAGCTTTTCCCTGGAACAGCCCTTCTATGACGACCTCATCGCCATCGCCGCCGAGCGCTCGCTGTCGCTCGCGGCCTTGGTCGCGGAGATCGACGAGACTCGGACCCGCGACGCAAACCTGTCATCCGCGCTGAGGCTCTATGTGCTGGCCTGGGCCAAACGCGGCGCCGCCGCGCCCTAGACCGCGTTGTCGCTGACGCTTTGTTGCGTCTTGCGCCTTGCGCCAAAGCTCAGCAATGCGGTGCGGTCGCGCTCCTCCGCCTGCTTTTTCGACCTTACCCGCATCATGTCTTTCCAGCCGATATAGCCGACGAGCCGTTCATCCTCGCGTGAGACGACCGGCAGATGCGAGACATTGGCGGTGAGCAGCTTGTCGGAAAGCGCCTCCAGATACTCGTCCGGATAGGCGAGCGTGATCTTGCTGCCGGCCAGCAATTCGCCGAGCGTCGCCTTGCGGTGCTTGCCGTTACGACGCCAGCGCAGGATCGCCGGCGGATCGATGACGCCGAGCACATGCCCCGCTTCATCGATGACCGGGAAGCTCGGATGCCGCGTGTCCGGAGCGGTCAGAAAGGTTGCCGCGCCATGCAGCGTCATCGTTCCCGGCACGCTCTCGACCTTGGTCGTCATCACATCCTTGACCCTGGTCAGGGCGAAAGGATCGACGCGATATTCGCGCACGAGATGGTGCCCGCGCCGCGCGACTTTCTCGGTCAGGATCGAGCGCTTCATCAACAGCACGGTGACCGCATGCGCCGTGGCGCAGGCCGCGATCAGCGGCACCAGCACATGCGTGTTGCCGGTGAGCTCGGTGGCGAAAAAGGTCGCGGTCAACGGCGCGCGCATGGTGCCGCCCATCGTCGCCGCCATCGCCAGCAGCGGCCAGAAGCCGGGGCTTGCCTCAGGCAGGATGCCCGAGAGCACCGCGCCCATCGCGCCGCCCATGATGAGCAGCGGCGCCAGCACGCCTCCCGAGGTCCCGGACCCCAGCGCAACCGACCAGATGACGGCCTTCACCACCAGAAGCAGCAGCGCGGCGGTGGCGACGGTGCGACCGTCGAGCATGTTGGCGATGTTGTCATAGCCGACGCCGAGCGCGTGCGGCTCGATAAGTCCGCCGATGCCGACCACCAGGCCGCCGATCATCGGCCACCACATCCAGTGTATCGGCAGCTTCAGGAAGGCGTCCTCGCAGGCATAGACCAATTGCGTCAGCAGTCCTGAAAGAAGTCCGGCGGCAATGCCGATCAGCACCCAGCCGCCCAGCCCGGCGATCGATGAATCCATGCTGCCCGAGAACGGAAAGATCGGGCTCGGCAGGTGAAGCAGGCTGCGTTCGACTTCCGCAACGATTGCCGCGACGGCAACCGGGATGAAGCTGCGCGGCGTCCATTCGAACAGGAGCAGCTCGACCGCAAGCATGATGGCGGCGATCGGCGTGCCGAACACGGTCGTCATGCCGGCCGCGGCACCCGCCACCAGCAGCGTCTTGCGCTCATTGTCGCTGACCGGCAGCATCTGCGCGATCAGCGAGCCGATGGCGCCGCCGGTCATGATGATCGGGCCCTCGGCGCCGAACGGTCCGCCCGAGCCGATCGAGATCGCCGACGATAGCGGCTTCAGCACCGCGACCTTGGCGTCGAGCCGCGAGCGCCCGAGCAGGATCGCCTCGATGGCTTCGGGAATGCCGTGGCCGCGGATCTTCTCGCTGCCGAAGCGCGCCATCAGGCCGATGATCAGCGCGCCGATCACCGGCACGATCACGGCGGCGAGCCCAAGCGGGGTGTCCTCGAGCCTTAGCTCGGCCAGCGAGAACTGGCCGAAATAGGCGATGTTGGTGGCAAGCCGGATGAGCTGCAGGAGCGCGATGCCGGCAAAAAGCCCGGCGGTCGCCACCACCACGGCGATGGCTGCAATAAACAGCACGCGCGGATCGGTCGTGAAGTCGCGAAGATGGCCGTTGCCGGCACGAGCGGATTTCATTTTGGGAGCCTGAACTTTCTGACGGCGCGAAGAGCGTCCGGTTTCAGGTGGCCTCATATCGTAACACGATATAAACCTGCAAGGCTGTTTTCAATCGCTGCGCCGCGTCATTTTGGACAAGGATCGCGACGGCCAGTTGAGCTTTTGCAGGAAAAGACCATAAGACGGGAAATGACGCCGCCGAAACCACGCCCCGCCATCAGCCAGGCCGACTACCAGCGGCTATCCCAGTTCCGTTATCTGATCCGCCGCTTTCTCGAATTCAGCCAGGTCCAGGCCAACGAGGCGGGCCTCACGCCGCGCCAGCACCAGGCGCTGCTGGCGATCAAGGGATTTCCAGGCGGCGGACCGGTGGCGGTGGGCGATCTCGCCGAGCGGCTGCGCATCCGCCACCACAGCGCCGTGGAACTGGTGAACCGCCTCGCCGAGGCAGGCCTGGTCATACGCGATCAGGACAAGAGCGACCATCGCCGAGTGCTGCTGCAGCTCACCCCTTTGGCCGACGATCGCCTGGCCGAATTGTCGGCCACGCATCTCGACGAGCTTTCGCGCATCGAGCCGATGCTGCGGCGCCTGCTCTCGCGCCAGGAAGAATCCTAGGCGCTAAGATATTCAACTGGTTCCCGACTCAGGGATTTTGAAAGGTTGTTGAAGCCGCCCCAACCTCGTCATCCACGGGCGGAGCAAGGAGCGAAGCGACGCGCGCAGACCCGAGGATCCATTCCGTGATTTGGAAGCGCCGCCTCGGTGCAGAATTTTTTGCTCCATTGCATTCCTTGGCGAAGGTATCGGCTTGGATTCGATGTCTTCGCGACGGAGCTTCGCTCCTGCTCCGCCCTAAGATCGCGATGGGCGTTTCGGCCAATCTCCAACGCATGCCACCTGCCAACGAAAG
>NZ_VFWS01000650.1:0-1045 GCF_006443065.1 Mesorhizobium sp. B1-1-5
ATGCATAGGGGCCGCGCGGACCGGTCAAACCCGGCTCCGTGGCCAAAAACACCGCGACCGTCGGCAGGCCGAAGGCGCTGGCGAGATGCGTGAGCCCCGTATCGGCGCCGATTACCAGCCTCGAGCTGCCCAGGATCGCCGCGATGTCGGCCAATGGTGATTTTGGCACGATGCTCGTCGATGGAACTGCCCGGGCGATCGCTTCAGCCACCGCCTGTTCGCGCTCGTCCGACCAGGTCGTGACCGGCGTCATGCCGCGCTCAACCAGCAGGCGGCCGGTTTCGATCCAGTCTTCAACAGGCCACTTCTTGTCCTCGCGGCTGGTGCCGTGCAGCAGGAAGGCCGTGTTGCCGGCTATGCCGGTCAGATTGCCGGGCGGCGGCACAATGCCCGAATCCAGTATCGAAAGATCGGGCCGGTAACCCAACGCCTGCCCGAAAAGCCGTCGCGTCCGCTCGATGGCGTGCAGGTTGCGGGGGACGGCGTGGCCGACGTCGTAAAGCAGCGTTGCCGAAGGCTCGCGCGCGCTTGAGCGGTCGAAGCCGGCGATCGGCGCCTTCGCCTGCCTGGCCACCAGCGCCGATTTCAACAGGCCTTGCGCATCGATGACCAGATCATAGCGGCACGCACGCAAGGCGCGTCGCAAGGCGGTCGCCTCGCGCCAGGTGGCCTTGTCGAAGAGATGTTTTCGCCAACGCCGGATGGCGACCGTGTGGATGGTTCCGACTGCGGGGTGCAGCGCGACGATGCCGGCGAAAGCCTCCTCGACGCACCAGGCGAAGGCAATATCGGGCCGTGCGCGGCGCGCATCCTGGAGCGCCGGAAAAGTGTGGATGACATCGCCCATCGACGAGGTCTTGACGATCAGCACCTTCATGCGGAGGCCGGGATGTCCAGCAGGCGGTCCGCCGCCGCCATGACCCGTGCGACCTCGAGCGTCTTCAGGCAATTGAGGTGGCCGAGCGGACAGATCTTGCGGTGGCAAGGCGAGCAGGAGAGGCCGAGCCAGACCAGTTCGCGCCGTTCGGCCAGCGGCGGCGTATTC
>NZ_VFWS01000651.1:0-1044 GCF_006443065.1 Mesorhizobium sp. B1-1-5
GGCATGTCGTCGCGGCTGTTCCAGGAAGTCCGCGAAAAGCGTGGCCTGTGCTATTCGGTCTATGCCTTCCACTGGGGCTTTTCCGATACCGGCATATTCGGCGTCCATGCCGCGACCGGGCAGAGCGACATCGCCGAACTGGTGCCCGTCATCATCGAGGAATTGCAGAAGGCCGGCGAGAACATCCTGCAGGAAGAGCTCGACCGGGCGCGCGCGCAATACCGCGCAGGTCTGATCATGTCGGCGGAAAGCCCGGCCAGCCGCGCCTCGCAGATCGCGCGACAGCTGCTCTTGTTCGGCCGGCCGATCGCCAAGGAGGAACTGATGGAGCGGCTGTCGGCGCTGACGGTCGATCGTTTGACCGACCTGTCGTCACGGCTGTTCTCGACCAAACCGACGCTTACCGCTGTAGGGCCTGTGGGTACGCTGGCGCCATACGAAGCGATCCTCGATTCGCTTCCGGGCACGCCCACCACGGCCCGCAAGCTCGCCGTCTAAGCCCGCACAAGCGCCGTGTTCGCGCTCCCTTTCTTTCGCCGCGACCTGCCGGCACTGAAGGGCGACCGCGTGACGCTGCGCGTGCCGTTCACCAACGACTACCGGGAGTGGTCGACTGTGCGCGGCGAGAGCCGGGCATTCCTCGAACCATGGGAGCCGCGCTGGGCGCCGGACGAGCTTGACCGGGCGGCATGGCGACTGCGCATCAGCCGCTACCGCGAGGACTATGCGCAGGGAACCGCGATCGCCTTCTTCATATTCGAGAAGTCGAGCGGCAGGTTGGCTGGCGGAATTACGCTCGGCAACATACGCCACGGGGTCTCGCAGAGCGGGCATGTCGGCTACTGGATCGGCGAGCGCTTCGGCGGCCGTGGCCTGATGACCGACGCCGTCAAGGTCGTGACCCGCTTCGCCTTCGATACGCTGCGGTTGCACCGGATCGAAGCGGCCTGTATTCCCGACAATATCAGGTCGATCCGTGTGCTTGAAAAAGCCGGATTCCGGCGCGAAGGACTTCTGCGATCCTATCTCAGGATCAATGGCATC
>NZ_VFWS01000652.1:0-1044 GCF_006443065.1 Mesorhizobium sp. B1-1-5
TGTTCGTGACATCTGCCTTTGCGCAAGAGTCCGCGCCTGCCACCGAGGCTGGCCACGCTGCGACGGAAGGCGACACGCATTCCGGCACCAGCGTGCCTGCCGAGGCTCATGGCATGTTTCCGCCATTCGATCCGGCGACGTTTCCGTCGCAGCTTCTATCGCTGGCGATCACGTTCGGGCTCTTCTACCTCTTCCTGAAGAGGGTGGTGGTGCCGCGCGTCGGCGGCATCATCGATGTCCGCAACGACCGTATCAGCCAGGATCTCGATCAGGCCGCGAAGTTGAAGGGCGTGGCCGACGCCGCCGTTGCTGCTTACGAGCAGGAGCTGGCGGAAGCCAAGAAAAACGCCAACGCCAGCGGCCAGCAGGCCAATGACGCGGCCAAGGCGGAAGCCGAGACCGCGCGCAAGAAGATCGAGGCCGCGCTCGACGAGAAGCTCGGCGAGGCCGAGGCGCGCATTTCTTCCATCAAGGCCAACGCCATGAAGGAAGTCGGCAGCATCGCCGAGGACACTGCCTCGGCGATCGTCGAGGCGCTGGTCGGCGGCAAAGCCAGCAAGGCCGAGATTGCGGCCGCGGTCAAGTCCGTGGCCGGGTGAGGAGCGCATCATGGACGCCACATCTCTTGCAACGCTCTGGGCCACGATCGCCCTGGTCATCTTTTTGGGTATCGCCATCTACATCAAGGTGCCCCGCCTGATCGCCAAGGCGCTCGATGCCCGCGCCGCCAGGATCAGCAGCGAGCTTGACGAGGCGCGCAGGCTGCGCGAGGAGGCCCAGCAGTTGCTTGGCCAATACCAGCGCAAGCGCAAGGAAGCCGAGCAGGAGGCCGCGGACATCGTCGCCGCGGCCAAGCGCGAAGCCGAACTGCTCGCCGCCGAGGCGCACAAGAAGACCGAGGACTACGTCGCGCGGCGCACCGCTCTTGCCGAACAGAAGATCGGCCAGGCCGAGCGCGAGGCGATCGGCGAAGTGCGCGCCAGCGCCGTCGACATCGCCGTCGAAGCCGCTCGCACGCTGCTCGCCGGCAAGATCGACGCCAAG
>NZ_VFWS01000653.1:0-1044 GCF_006443065.1 Mesorhizobium sp. B1-1-5
CGCCCTGCATGGCAGGGCGGGCAGCCTTGTTGTTTCGCAATTCCGGATGGAAACCGCTGCGCACTTTTCCTGGAATTGCCCAGTGCCCGTCAGCTGATGACGGTGCCGTCAGTCGATGCCTTTCACGATGCGACGGGTTCCGGTATCGACGAGGACGGTCTGACCGTTGACGACGACATAGCGGTACTGCACATCAGGAACATCGATCGCATGCAGCTCCACAGTGTCCGGCAAGGTCGAGCCGATGGCCAGCTGGACGCCCAGCAGGTCGACCGAGGCGATCGGCTTCTTGTGCACATATTCGCGGATAACGGTCTCCTGCTGCGGCTCGATGATCACGTCCTGAGCGGCGGCGGCACCGATTCCGGCCGCAAGCAGAAGCCCGGCCGCGGTGGCGGAAAGATACAGTCTCATCATTGCCTCCATTGCTGGTCGATAGAGCGCAATACACTTGCAAGTCTGCGCTCTATCTCGTTGTTTTGATGGCATTCCGCCTCCCGCCAGATGATCCGGCCGGACTTCGGGGTGCCAAAGGCTTCGCTTGCACTGAGGGGGCCGTCTTGGCCCGCAAGTGGCAGCGGCGAGGCTGATCGACAACGCCGGGGCAGAAGCATGGTTCCAACGGGAGGGTCCAGGTTCGATGGAACCCTGGACCGCACCAGCGGCTGTTTTCAGTCCAGCGTGCGGCGGAAGCGGACAAGGGCGACGCCGGCAAACAGCGCCACGAACACCACCAGCCAGCCGATCTCCACGGCCACCGCCGGCAGCTGCGCGCCCTTCAGCATGACGGCACGGGTAATGCGCAGGAAATGCGTGAGTGGAAAGATCTCGCCAAAGATCTGCGCCCAGCCCGGCATGCCGCGATAGGGAAACATGAAGCCTGAAAGCATGATCGAC
Source organism: Mesorhizobium sp. B1-1-5 (assembly GCF_006443065.1). Lineage (NCBI taxonomy): Bacteria > Pseudomonadati > Pseudomonadota > Alphaproteobacteria > Hyphomicrobiales > Phyllobacteriaceae > Mesorhizobium > Mesorhizobium sp. B1-1-5. Next base: position 898 of record NZ_VFWS01000653.1, read on the forward strand.
GGCAGGAAGAAGAAGAAGGTGAGCTGCAAGGCCTGCATCTGCGTGCGCGCGACGGTCGAGATCGTGTAGCAGAGCAGCACCAGCGACAGCACGAACACCAGCACCGCCGACAAGAGCAGCGTCATCGATCCGGTGAAGGGGATGGCG
>NZ_VFWS01000654.1:0-1043 GCF_006443065.1 Mesorhizobium sp. B1-1-5
GTTGATCAACCAGCATTGGCTGAAAGGGAAGAATGCCGTCCGTCTGCTGCTTCTGCTGGCGGCAATCGGCGTCGCCGTCGCCGCTATCGGATTCCATACGATATCCGACAGATTTGATTTTCTGCGCTCTGATTGGGACGCGCTTGGGGCGCACGGCAATTCCGACACCTCGCTTGGAATACGTGTTGCCCTCTGGGACATCGGCCTGAAGGCATTCCGCGAGATGCCCTTGTTCGGACACGGAGTGGGCGCGAACCAGCTCTTGATCCGGCAGGGCTTCCAGGACCTGTTCGCGAAAACGGCAGGTTTCAATCATTTCCACAATGGTTTCCTGACGGCATTGGTACAGGCGGGCATCCTGGGCGCCGTGACTTTGGCGGCGATCTTTGTCGTCGCCGGCAGAAACGCCGCCCTGGTCCTGCGCAACAGCGCCGACCCGATCGAGCGCTTTGGCGCCACCATGGTCGTCGTCATGGTGATCACCTACCTGACGGCTGGGATGACAGGCATCCTGATCGGCCAAGACATCCTGGATTCGGTGTTCATGGTCTTCCTGGTATCCGGGACCTATCTTGCGTCGGGACGTCAGGCCCCGTTGCCGGAAGAGATGCCGCTTCCGCCAGTCACGCAATAGCGGCTCCGGGCAAGGCAATGAAGGTCTTGGTCACAGGCGCATCGGGCTTCATCGGACGCCTTGTCGTGGAAAGGCTTCGCGAGGCAGGGGTGGAGGTTCGCCTCGCCTCGCGCTACCCAGAAAGGCTCGCTTCGGGCAGCGACATCGTTGGCTTGCCGCGTTTCGATGAGCCGGCCAAGGACTTCCTTGCCGTCACCCGTGACATTACAGACGTCGTTCATTGCGCCGGGCTGAACAATGATCACGGCGGTGCCACCGAAGCCGACTACCGAGCGGCCAACGCGGAATTGAGCGCGCGGCTGGCGCATGCGGCTGCCATGCAGGCAAGCGGACGCTTCATCCAACTGTCATCGGTCCGGGCCGTGATCGGCGCCCGCGTCAGCGCAACGATCGACGAGCATACGGTCCC
>NZ_VFWS01000655.1:0-1043 GCF_006443065.1 Mesorhizobium sp. B1-1-5
GAAGGCACACCGTTCGAACTGAAGATCGATATGTAGGGCTACTTCAGCCAATCGGCGAGCTTCGCCTTGCGTACATCCCTAAGCAGGCTGACAAAACCATCAGCCTGATGTTCCGCTGTCAGCCGACCTTTTTCAGCCGTGGCAATGCTGGCGTCGCCGACCACGCCGTTCGGGTTGAGATCGCTGGCGATCCAGGCGAAGGCGTGGGTGCCGGTGTGGCGCAGGAGCGAAAATTCCTGCTCCGCGTTGGCGACGTTGGAGACGAAATTGTCGGCCTTGGTCATGTCGACGAGATCCGGCCGGAAATGCAGCATCAGCGAGGTCTCGACGTCGCCGCCATGGATGCCGTGGCGGTCCTCGAGTTCGGTGTACATGCCGGCCGGGCGGCCGAAGCGTTGCCAACTGGTCTTCACCGCCAGCATCTTTTCGCGCACCCGCAATTCGCGCGTGACGATGCCCATGATCTCCTCGTTGCCGCCATGCGAGTTGACGACGACCAGCTTGCGCACGCCTGCCCGCGCAATCGACACGCCAAGCTCGGTCCAGGCGTCCGCCAGCGTCGTTGCCGGCAAAGTAAGCGTGCCCGGCGCGTGAAGATGCTCGTTCGATTTGCCCACCGCCTGGACCGGAAGGATGCGGATGTCGAGATCGTCGGGCAGGCGGGCGATCACCGTGTCGAGCATGCCGTTCATGATCGAGGTGTCGGTCGAGACAGGCAGATGCGGTCCATGCTGCTCGATCGCCGCCACCGGCAGTACGGCGATCGTCGCTTCGGGATCGATCGAGGCATATTCGGTGGTCCGATAGTCACCCCACCACACGCGTCTTTTTGCTACGGTCATGTCATGCCTCTTCGATGAACGGTGAGACCTACCGCGAGATAGGCGGTGTGTCGATCACCCGGCCGCGATGGCCTCGACCTCCACCTTGAATTCAGGCCGGGCAAACCCGCTGACGATCATCAGGGTCGAGGCCGGCGCTGGGTTCGAAAAAAGCCGGTCGCGGACATCCATATAGGGTCTCAGATGCGCGCGGTCGGTGAC
>NZ_VFWS01000656.1:0-1042 GCF_006443065.1 Mesorhizobium sp. B1-1-5
CGATCGGCGTCGGAATAGACAGCGACCGTGGCGATGCCCATCTTGCGCGCGGTCTTGATGACGCGGCAGGCTATCTCGCCACGGTTGGCGATCAGGATTTTGGTGAACATGCGGGCAAATTCCCCTCCGGCGGACGGTCCAGTTCTATGGATTATGTCGCCATGTCTCAAGTACCGTGTGCGTGGCGCGAACGCCTGCGGTCAAGGGTGTGCTACCTGCGTCAAGAAAGCCGATATTTCGTCTCATCTGGCGGTTGATGAGCAGGCCAAAACCTGAAAGCCTGAGCGCAAAATCGCGTTGGAGGATTGCCAGATGAAAACCCGCGCCGCTGTTGCCGTTGCCGCCGGAAAGCCGCTTGAGATCATGGAGGTCGACCTCGACGGCCCGCGCGAGGGCGAGGTGCTGGTCGAGATCAAGGCGACCGGCATCTGCCACACCGACGAGTTCACGCTGTCGGGTGCCGATCCCGAGGGCCTGTTTCCCGCCATTCTCGGCCATGAGGGCGCCGGCGTGGTAGTCGATGTCGGCAAGGGCGTCACCTCGGTCAAAAAGGGCGACCATGTGATCCCGCTCTATACGCCCGAATGCCGGCAGTGCCCGTCGTGTTTGTCGCGCAAGACCAATCTGTGCACCGCCATCCGCGCCACGCAGGGGCAAGGCCTGATGCCGGACGGCACCTCGCGCTTCTCGATCGGGGGCGAAAAACTGTTTCACTATATGGGCTGCTCGACCTTCTCCAACTTTACGGTGCTGCCGGAGATCGCCGTGGCCAAAGTCAATCCCGACGCGCCCTTCGACAAGATCTGCTACATCGGCTGCGGGGTGACCACCGGCGTGGGCGCGGTGATCAACACCGCCAAGGTCGAGCAAGGCGCGACCGCGGTGGTCTTCGGCCTCGGCGGCATCGGGCTCAACGTCATCCAGGGCCTGAAACTTGCCGGCGCCGACATGATCATCGGCGTCGATCTCAACAACGACAGACGAGCCTGGGGCGAGCGCTTCGGCATGACGCATTTCGTCAATCCGAAGGAGATCGACGGCG
>NZ_VFWS01000657.1:0-1042 GCF_006443065.1 Mesorhizobium sp. B1-1-5
CTGGCTGATCATCGGCGTGGCGCTGCTGACCGCCGGCGTCTGGCTGAAATCACAGGTGCTGCGCATCGCCTCGGCCGCATTGATCGCGGTCGCCGTACTGAAGGTGTTCCTCTTCGACATGTCGGAGCTGGAGGGTGTGCTTCGCGCACTGTCCTTCATCGGCCTTGGCGCCGTGCTGATCGGCATCGGCCTGTTTTACCAGCGGCTTTTGACCAGGGCGGCGAAAGAGACTTGAGGGTTAGCATTGTTTGAATATTCAAAATGGAATATATGAATATTCCACGGGAGATATTCAAATGCCGCTCTATATCCGCGACGATGAGGTAGATGCTCTGGCGACGAAATTGCAGCGCGAGACGAATGCGCCGAGCAAAACGGAAGCCGTGCGAACCGCGCTTTTGCACGAACTTGAACGAAGCCGCGCCCGCAAACCGCTGCGGGAGAGGATTGCCGTTCTTCAAGCGCAAGCAGCGGCGTTGGGGCCGTCCGACACCACCTTCGACATCAAGGCATTCATGGACGAGATGTGGGAAGACTGATGTTTGTCGACGCATCGGTTGTCGTTGCAATTCTCGCCAAGGAATCGGGTTGGGAGGAATTGCTGAAGCGGATCGCCGACGTCGACGGTCAGCTGTACATTTCAGCGCTTGTTCGGCTCGAAGCTACGCTTGCCCTCGGGCGAGTGAATGCCGGTGCCAAAAAGCCGACTCCCGAACTGCTGTCTGCGGCGCGCGATCTGGTCGATGCGTTCATTGTTGAGATCGACGCTCGCAATGTAGCCATCAACGAGGATATCGGGGGGCGCGCCATTGATGCCAGCATCCGGTACGGCAAAGCGGTCGGTCATCCGGCTGACCTTAATTTTGGTGATTGCTTTTCCTACGCCTGCGCCAAGGCTCTTGATGTTCCGTTGCTCTTTAAAGGCAATGACTTTCTCAAGACCGATTTGGCGTAGTTGGCCTCCTATTGATTGCGGGAATAAACCCGCCGCTTCCATCGTTACATCATTGCTTGGGTGACCGGGGCGGTGGACCGCTTCGCA
>NZ_VFWS01000658.1:0-1042 GCF_006443065.1 Mesorhizobium sp. B1-1-5
CCGATCGGTTTCCACTGTTGATCTTGGCGTGGCGACAACCAGAAGCAGCTGGCTGCTGACGGGCCTGTGCCTGGTCTGCGTCGCGACGGCGCTTTGCCTGCGGCCTGAGCGATATCTTCTGCTGTCCATAAAGTACTTCGGGACATTCCTCGGCTTGCTGCCGGTGCTGCTGGTGGTTGGCCTCGGGTTGACGGCATTGGTGTATGGCGGGCCCAGGCCGACAAGATTCATGGTGCACATACTCAAGGAACGCGGGCCGGCGGCCGCGCGGGTCGTCTTGCTATTCTTTCTCGGCATCATCGCTTTCACGACATTCAGGATCACCATACCGGAGATCGTGCCTTACTATGCCGATCCCATGCTGGCCGACCTCGATCGTTGGCTGCACGGCGTCGATCCTTGGGTATGGACGCACGGCATCGTTTCAGAGCCCGCCTCCATGCTGGTTTTCAAGGCCTATATGTCCTGGTGGTTCATGCAATGGCTTGGCGTCGTGCTCTTCGTCGCCTTCTGGAAGAGTTCCGCCCTGCGCATCCGGAATCTCTGGTCGTTCGCGATCACCATGGTGTTGTGTGGCACCGTTCTTCCAATCATGCTGTCATCCAGCGGGCCGATATTCTACGACCGGTTCTATGGCGGCAGCCGATTTGCCGGGGTGCTCGCAGCGCTGATGGCAGACCCGTATGCCTTGCCGGTGCGGTTCGCCGCCAGCTATCTGCTCGATGCACACGACAGCGGCCGCTCCGCGCTGGGCAGCGGCATCACGGCGATGCCCAGCATGCATGTCGCCATCGTCACGCTCAATGCCTTCTTCCTCACCGGCTTTGGTCGCCGCTGGGCCGTTGCAGGCTGGTCGTTCGCCGCACTCATCCTGTTCGGCTCGGTCTATACCGGCTGGCACTATGCCGTGGACGGCTACCTGTCGATCCTCGTGGTCTCTCTGCTCTGGTACCTGACCGGACGCTTCGTTCTACCGGCATCCGGGCAGCAGGCTTCCGACGTGGCCCAACAGACTTCCGATACGGGATTGGCGGCCCCTAAT
>NZ_VFWS01000659.1:0-1041 GCF_006443065.1 Mesorhizobium sp. B1-1-5
GCCACGGTCGAGGCGACGATGGCGCGGGAAATCTCGTCCAGCCGCTCGTCGATCATGGCCAGCGTCTCGCCGCCGCGATTGTCCTGCTGGCTGGCGAAATGATCCACGGCGCTGGCCAGCGTGCGGACCTTTTCCTCCAGCGAGCGCAGGGATAGCGATTCCGGCAGGTTGTTGACGGCGTTGCTGATCTGCTCCAGCCGATCGGTCAGGCCCGAAATGGCGGGGTCCGGTGAGCGGTTGCGCTGGTCGGCGTCGACGCGGTCCTCGAAGGCTGTCCAGCGACGATCGAAATCGTCCCAGCGGCGGTCGACCTTCTGCACGCTCTCCTCGCGCGCCAGCGTGTCGAGCGCGGCTTTGACCTGTTCGAGTTCGAGCCGCAGCATGTTGACGCTTCTGTCGTCGCTTTTTTCCGACAGCGTCTTGATGGCGCCGGAAAGCCGCTCGAATTCGAGGCCAAGTTCGGCGCTGCCCTTGCCCGAAGCGCCTGACTTGGCGTTTGCCAGCAGGGCGCGGTCGATGTCCTTGCGCAGCGCCTCGAATTCGCTCTGCAGCCCGGCAGTCATCTGGTGGCGCAATTCCTCGCGCATGCCGCGCAGCTCGCCGGCTATCTTGCCGACCATGGCAACGCTGTCTTCCTGACCGCGGATGCGGTCGATATCGCGGGCAAGGTTCTGGTAGTTCTGGCCGACGGCCGGCGCCGGCATCGGCGCCTGCGGATGCGGCGCGGGCTGCGGATCCTGGTACCAGCGCGGCTGAGCCGAAGGCTGTGCTGCGGGATAGCGCGGTTCGGCGCCATATTGGCGGGGATCGGGACGTGCCATCGTATCCTCGCGCGTCCTCTCTAGCCGCTGTTCCAGCGTCTCCAGCGAGCGGTTCAACTGCTCGAGCGTGGTCTGAGGCCTGCGCTGCCTGCCGGCGTTGAGTGTATCGAGGTAGGACCGCTTGCTGTTCATCGGTGCGTCCGTCTTTCAGATTGGCCGGTTTGCGACCAGCTCCCCAAATCCTCGCCGGAACGAAGGCGGCCGCACCACGGTGGAAGAC
>NZ_VFWS01000066.1:0-26776 GCF_006443065.1 Mesorhizobium sp. B1-1-5
AAGCCATTTCCCGACCGCGTCTCTTCACGCTTGACCACAGCACGAAGCAAATGTGTGCGCACGCTAGCCCACAAGGGAGAAGGGGAAGCGCTCCCTACTCCGGCACTTTCCTGACCGCGCCCTTGTCGGCGCTGGTGGCGAAAGCCGCATAGGCACGCAATGCCGTCGTCACCTTGCGCTTGCGCTTCTCGGCCGGCTTCCAGGCGTCGGCGCCCTTGGCGTCCATCGCAGCCCGGCGCGCTTCGAGCTCGACGTCGCTGACGGCGAGGCGAATGGTGCGGTTGGGGATGTCGATCTCGATCGTGTCGCCTTCCTGGACCAAGCCGATCGCGCCGCCTTCGGCAGCTTCCGGCGAGACATGGCCGATGGACAGGCCTGACGTGCCGCCGGAGAAGCGGCCGTCGGTGATCAGCGCGCAGGCTTTGCCGAGGCCCTTCGACTTCAGGTAGCTGGTCGGGTAGAGCATTTCCTGCATGCCGGGGCCGCCGCGCGGTCCCTCGTAGCGGATGACGACGATGTCGCCGGCCTTGATCTCGTTGCGGAGGATCGCCTTGACCGAGGCGTCCTGGCTTTCGAAGACGCGGGCCGGGCCGGTGAATTTCAGAATGGACTCATCGACGCCCGCCGTCTTTACGATGCAGCCGTCGAGCGCCAGATTGCCCTTCAGCACGGCAAGACCGCCATCTTTCGAGAACGGCGTCTTTGCCGAGCGGATGACGCCCTTCTCACGGTCGGTGTCGAGCTCGTCCCAGCGACGGTCCTGGCTGAAAGCGACCTGGGTCGGCACGCCGCCGGGAGCGGCGAGGAAGAAGTCGCGGACGTTTTCTGCAGAGCTGCGGGAAATATCCCAATGGTCGAGCGCTTCGCCGAGGGTCGCCGTATGCACCGTCGGCAGGTCGCGGTTGATCAGCCCGGCCTCGTCGAGCTGGCCGAGAATGGCCATGATACCGCCGGCGCGGTGCACGTCCTCCATGTGGACGTCGGACTTGGCCGGCGCCACCTTGCAGAGCACCGGCACCTTGCGCGACAGCCGATCGATGTCCTCCATGGTGAAGTCGACCTCGCCCTCATGGGCGGCGGCAAGGATGTGCAGCACCGTGTTGGTCGAACCGCCCATGGCGATATCGAGCGCCATCGCATTCTCGAAGGCGCCCTTGGAGGCGATGCTGCGCGGCAGCGCCGTTTCGTCGTCCTGCTCGTAATACCGCTGGGCAAGATCGACGACGAGATGGCCGGCCTCCACGAACAGGCGCTTGCGGTCGGCATGGGTGGCCAAGGTCGAGCCGTTACCCGGCAGCGATAGACCCAGCGCCTCGGTCAGGCAGTTCATCGAATTGGCGGTGAACATGCCCGAGCACGAGCCGCAGGTCGGGCAGGCCGAGCGCTCGATGACCTTGACGTCCTCATCGGAGATCTTGTCGTCGGCGGCCGCGACCATGGCGTCGACCAGATCGAGCGCCTGCGTCTTGCCGGCCAGCACCACCTTGCCGGCCTCCATCGGACCGCCGGAAACGAAGACGGTCGGGATATTGAGGCGCAGCGAAGCCATCAGCATGCCGGGGGTGATCTTGTCGCAGTTGGAGATGCAGACCATGGCGTCGGCGCAATGCGCATTGACCATATATTCGACGGAATCGGCGATCAGTTCGCGCGACGGCAGCGAATAGAGCATGCCGTCATGCCCCATGGCGATGCCGTCGTCGACGGCGATGGTGTTGAATTCCTTGGCGACGCCGCCGGCCTTCTCGATCTCGCGCGCGACCAGCTGGCCGAGGTCTTTCAGATGGACATGGCCCGGCACGAACTGGGTGAAGGAATTCACCACGGCGATGATCGGTTTGCCGAAATCAGAATCCTTCATACCGGTGGCGCGCCAGAGGCCGCGAGCGCCGGCCATGTTGCGGCCATGGGTGGTGGTGCGGGAACGATAGGCGGGCATTCGATTGTCCTTGCTGGCTGGCCACACCGATGCGCGGCGGGCGGCGCTCGAATTTAGTCGGCAGCGGTTATAGCGGCCATGTTCCGGCATGACCACCATTTTGCGCTGCGCCAGAAAGCTGGTTGACCATCGACGTCGATTTGTATATAGCCACTTAGGTATATAACTGATTGGCTATCCAACGTGAATCAACTCGACGCTACGTTTGCAGCACTTTCCGACCCGACGCGGCGCGCCATTCTGGCTCGGCTCATCGATGGAGAGGCCTCGGTGATGGAGCTTGCCGAGCCCTTCGCCATGAGCCAGCCGTCGATCTCGAAGCATCTCAAAGTGCTTGAGAGCGCAGGCCTGATCTCGCGCAGCCGTGACGCCCAGCGCAGGCCATGCCGGCTCGAAGTGAAGCCACTGGCCGAAGCCACGGAGTGGTTGGAGCGTTATCGCAAGATTTGGGAGGGTAATTTCCAGCGGCTCGATGCGTTGCTGGGTGCGCTGCAGGCCAGCAAGAACCCCGGCGAGGCGGAACAATAGCCGAAGCCGCACGTATCCGACCCATGGCACGGCCCGATCAGAAAAATAGCAGTCGTGTCGGACCAGCGCGCGGCCGGGCGTCCTTGGGGCAACCGAACACAGAGAGGACATTCCATGAGCACCACGAGATTGCCACGCTCCACCGTCGCGACGCTGACCGTTACAACCCCCAGCGACCGCGAGGTCCGCATAACCCGCGTCTTCGACGCGCCGCGTCCGATGGTGTTCGATTGCTGGACCGTCCCGGAACTGCTCAAGGGCTGGCTACATGGCCCGGATGGCTGGCGGCTGGAGACTTGCGAGGTCGACCTCAGGGTGGGCGGGTCGGCGCGCTATGTGTGGCGGCATCGCGACGGCCAGCCGATGGGCATGAGCGCCACCTATCGCGAGATCATCCGGCCGAGCCTGATCGTGGCCAGTGAGCTTTTCGACGAGGACTGGACCGGCGGTGAGACGCTTGGAACCGTGGCCTTCACCGAGGCCGGGGGCAAGACGCTGCTGACGCAAACGATCCTCTACGTGTCGCAAGCCGCGCGCGACGGCGCGCTCGGCACCGGCATGACGTCAGGCATGGCCGGCAGTTACGCACAGCTCGATGCCTATCTCGGTTCCCTTCACGACACCGCCGCCAAGGGCGCCGCCTGACCTTTCATATGAAAAGCGCAAAGGAAAAGACGATGCAGAAGATCACCACCTTCCTGTGGTTCGACACCCAGGCCGAACAGGCGATGAACCACTACATCTCCATCTTCGAGAATTCGAAGGTGCTGAGCGTGACGCGCTGGCCCGAGGGGCATCCTCAGCAAGGCCAGGTGCTGGTCGCCTCGTTCGAGCTCGACGGCGTGCAGTTCCAAGCCCTCAACGGTGGGCCGCAATACAAGTTCACCGAAGCGATCTCGCTGTCGATCGACTGCAAGACGCAAGCTGAGGTCGATCATTTCTGGACCAGGCTGACCGAAGGCGGCGGCCAGCCCGGCCCTTGCGGCTGGCTGAAGGACAAGTTCGGCGTTTCCTGGCAGGTCGTGCCGGAGCAACTGCCGCGGCTGCTTCAGGATCCGGACCGGGCCAAGGCTGGCCGCGTCATGGACGCGATGATGAAGATGGGCAAGATCGAGATCGACAAACTGGAGGCGGCGGCGAAGGGGTGAGCGCTTTTTTTCCCTCTCCCCTTGTGGGAGAAGGTGGATCGGCGCGTAGCGCCGAGACGGATGAGGGGTGGTCCAGCGGAGTGAGGCGCTGGCTTTCCCTGGACCACCCCTCATCCGACCTCGCTTCGCGAGGCCACCTTCCCCCACAAGGGGGAAGGGAAAAACACTTACGCCGCCTTGTCTCGCACCTGGTAATCCTTGACCGCGGCGAAGCGGATCGCTTTCCAGCGCTCGGCTTCGTAGTTGAGCGAGAAAGCGTGCTGGGCGAGGAAGACCGGGTCGTTGTCGAGGTCGCGGGCGATGTCGCCGCGATGCGCCTCGATGAAACGCTGGACTTCCGCCTTGTCGTCGGCCGAGATCCAGCGGCAGATTGAGAAACGCGACATCTCGAAATCAACCGGCAGCGTGTATTCGATGTTCAGTCGTTCCTTCAGAACGTCGAGCTGCAGCGCGCCGACGACGCCGACGATCGCCGGCGAGCCGTCCTCGGGCGAGAACAGCTGTACGACGCCTTCCTCGGCCATCTGGTGCAGCGCTTCCTTCAGCTTCTTGGCCTTCATGGCGTCGCCGAGGCGCACGCGGCGCAGGATTTCGGGCGCGAAATTCGGCACGCCGCGGAACAGTATCTCCTCGCCTTCGGTCAGCGTGTCGCCGATGCGCAGCGTGCCGTGGTTGGGGATGCCGACGACGTCGCCGGCAAAGGCCTCGTCGGCGGTGACGCGGGTGCGGGCGAAGAAGAACTGCGGCGCCGACAGGCTCATCGGCTTGCCGGTGCGTACCAGCTTGGCCTTCATGCCGCGCTCAAGCTTGCCCGAGCAGACGCGCACGAAGGCGATGCGGTCGCGGTGGTTCGGATCCATGTTGGCCTGGATCTTGAAGACGAAGGAGGTCATCTTCTCCTCCGTCGCCTCCACCGTTCGCTCGTCGGCTTCCTGGGCGCGCGGCGGCGGGCCGTAGGCGCCGAGCGCCTCGATCAGGTCGCGCACGCCGTAATTGCGCAACGCCGAGCCGAAATAGACCGGCGTCAGGTGGCCTTCGCGAAAGGCCTCCACGTCGAGCGGGCGACAAGCCTCCCGCGCGAGTTCCAGTTCCTCGATGAAGGCCTCGCGCTCATTTTCGGGCAAAAGGCCGGCGACGCGGTTGGAATCGGGCCCGTTGACCGGCGTGCGCTCCTTTTCCGCGTCGCCCTTGCGCACCGCGTTCAGCGCCAGATGGTAGGTGCCGGAAAAAGTCCTGCCGCGGCCGATCGGCCAGGTGACGGGCGCGGTGTCCAGCGCCAGCTTCTGCTCGATCTCGTCGAGGATCTCGAACGGATCGCGGCTCTCGCGGTCCATCTTGTTGACGAAGGTGATGATCGGAATGTCGCGCAGCCGGCAGACCTCGAACAATTTCAGCGTGCGCGGCTCGATGCCCTTGGCGGCGTCGATGACCATGACCGCCGAATCCACCGCCGACAGCGTGCGGTAGGTGTCGTCGGCGAAATCCTCGTGGCCGGGCGTGTCGAGCAGGTTGAAGACATTGTCGTCATATTCGAAGGTCATCACCGAGGTGACGACCGAGATGCCGCGCTCGCGCTCGATCTTCATCCAATCGGACCGCGTCTGGATGCGGTCCTTCTTGGCCTTGACCTCGCCGGCAAGCTGGATGGCGCCGCCGAACAAAAGCAGCTTTTCGGTGAGCGTGGTCTTGCCGGCGTCGGGGTGCGCGATGATCGCGAAGGTGCGGCGGCGCGCAACCTCTTCGGGTATTGTTTCGGGCATTTCTTTTAAGGCGTTCCGTGTGACAGGCGGCGCTTCTACCAGCGTGGCGCCGGCCTGTCGACATGCGGCGGGCGCCCGTCGCTCCACGTCAGGCCGGTTCTACCGCGCTTTCGGCCCGGGCGATCTGCGGCAGCCATCCGGCAATGGCCTTGCCGATCGTGTCGGGATGGTCTTCCTGCAGATAATGGGCGCCCGGCCCCAGATCGATGAAGCGACAGTTCTTCAGCCCCGCCGCGAATTCCTTTGCCGCCTGCGCTGAAATCAGAGCGCCTGGATCGCCGGCGAACAGCAGTTTCGGATAGGAGGAGAGCCGCAGCGCCCGATGGTCGTGCGCGCTGATTGCGGCGACATCGGCCGGCAGGCCTTCGATCGGCAGTTCCCTCGGCAGGCGCAGCGCCGGCTTGCGCGACAGCGGCGTCGGGAACGGCGCCCGGTAAGCGGCCATTTCCTCCTCGCTCATCGGCCGCAGGACCGAGGCGGGCAGGATTTTTTCGACAAAGACATTGTCCTCCAATACCAGCTTCTCGCCGGCGCCCGGCGTGCGCAACGCTTTGAAGAGCTCGCGCGCCTGCGGGCGCTGGTGGAAGTCTTCCCAGCGCTCGAAGGGCCGGATGAATTCCATGAAAGCCAGGCCCAGAACCCGCCGCGGCCGTCGCGCCGCGAAATGGAACGCCAGCGCGGTGCCCCAGTCCTGAGCGACGATCACCAAGTCCTGGAGATCGAGCGCGTCGATGAAGGCGTCGAGATAACGAACCTGATCGAAGAAGCGATAGTCGATATCCGGCTTGCCCGATTGGCCATAGCCGATCAGATCGGGCGCGATGCAGCGGCCGAACGGCGCGACATGCGGGATGATGTTGCGCCATATGTAGGAAGACGTCGGGTTGCCGTGCAGGAACAGCACGGTCGGGCCAGCCGATCCGGCCTCCAGATAGGACATGGTAGAATCCAGTACCGCCACCTGTGAACGCCACAAGGTGGCCTGCTGTCCGTCGGTCGTCGTGTTCATCACGCTTTCTCCTTCCCAAATACAGTGCTGAAGATGATGTTCTTGAACCGCTCGAGCGGTTCCGGGCTGCGCTCGACCTTCATGCGCAGCATGGCGCCCTGCCAGGACGACAGCAGGAAATCGGCAAGGTCCTCGGCATCGAATGTCTTGGATATTTCGCCCGCCGCCTGACCCTCCGCGATGCAGGCCGCGAACGGCCGGCGCCAGCGCTCGAAAATGTCGACCAGCCTGAGCCGCAGCGGTTCGCTGTGAACAGCCGTTTCCAGGCTGAGATTGCCGATCATGCAGCCGCGCGCCCAGTCATGCGCCTCGAGCTTCGAGGTGATGACGTCGAGATAGCGGCGCAGCCTGCCGATGGGCGGCGTGCCGTCCTGCGCCAGCGCTTTTTCCACCAAGCCGCTGACATAGGCGAAGTAGCGTTCCAGCACTTCGCCGGCGAAGTCCTCCTTCGAGACGAAATGGTTGGTGAAGGAACCCGGCCTGGCGCCGGCCGCCGCGACGATGTCGCGCACGCCGGCTGCGGTGTAGCCCGCATTCCAGATGGTCTGGAAGCCGGCTTCGAGAAGGTTTTCGCGGAGTGATTGTCTAGCCATGACGATATAATACGTACGTACGTATTGAAGTCAAGCGCTCAAGTTTGCATTGGCAAATGCCTGCGCAAATGGCAGTTGAAGGACATCACAGAGAACCGCGATGGAGAGCAGCGTGACGAAAGAAGTCATCGTCATCGGCGCCGGCATCATCGGCGCTTCGATCGCCTGGCATCTGACGAAAGCCGGCGCGCGGGTGGCGGTGGTTTCGGAAAGCCGCGCCGGCGGTGTCGCCACGTCCAATTCCTTCGCCTGGATCAATGCCAGCTGGGGCAATCCGGAAACCTATTTCCGGCTGCGTATCCGCGCCATAGCCGAATGGAAAAGGCTGGCGAAGGACGTGCCCGGCCCGCCGGTCGCCTGGTGCGGCGGCCTGTGCTTCGACCTGCCGCCGGACAGGCTCGAGGCCTATGCGGCCGAACACTCGTCATGGGGCTATGGCATCGAGCGGGTCGGGCGCGAACAGGCGGCGCGCATCGAACCCAATTTGGCGGAGCTTCCCGAATTTGCACTTTATGTCGCGCAGGAAGGCGTGGCCGAGCCTGTGGCGACCACGAAGGCGCTGCTGGCGGATGCCGAACGGCGCGGGGCACGGCTCGTCACGGGAACCGTCGACAGGCTGGCGCTGGTCAACGGCAAGGTCACGGGCGTGGTCGCTTCGGGCGAGATCATCGCCGCCGACGAGGTGGTGATAGCGTCGGGCGCCGGCGCACCGGCGATCGCCGCGACGGCAGGCATCAAGCTGCCGATCGAGACCCCGCCCGGCCTGATCGTGCATTCGCGACCGCACCCAAAGCTGCTCAACGGGCTGGTGCTGGCTGACAGACTGCATATGCGCCAAACCGCCGACGGCCGTATCATCGCCGGCTCAGATTTCGGTGGCGGCGATCCGGGTGAGAATCCGGAGGCCGCCGCACACGCGCTGTTCGCCGCGACGAAAGCGATGCTGCGCGACGCCAACGGGCTGGAAATCGACTTCCACACGATCGGCTACCGTCCAACGCCGGTCGACGGTTTCCCGATCGTCAGCCGCGCGGAAGGCGTCGGCGGCCTTTATGTCGCCGTCACCCATTCCGGCATCACGCTGGCGCCGGCCGTCGGCCTGTTTGCGGCCGGCGAAATCCTCAACGGTGAGCGCCATGCATTGATCGAGCCCTACGCCCTGTCGCGCTTCGATCAGTAACCCGGCGGCCGGCGGAAAGGGACGGTGAGGCTTGATCGAAATTGCGGTTCAGCCCGCCAGCGCCAGCGGGACCGGGGCCGGTGCGAACGGACGGATGCCGGTGCTTTCCCTCGTCATGGTGACGAAGCTCGCCGGAGGTATCGCCTGCCACTCGCCGCCGTCGCGGTCAAAGGGTTCCGAGACGATGCAATGGCCCTCGCGCCTGGCGAAGGCGCCGGTATAGAGCGTCGGCGCATGGTCGTCGGTGGCATAGCGGACGGCGTACAGCGCCTCGCCATCCGAAAAGGCCGCCGTAAGTTTCAAGGAGGGCTCGATGCCGGCCCGGCGGGAGGCTTCGATAACGCGACCGGTTGCCCGCGACACCGCGCCGTGCGGGTCCCTCGCCAGTCCCTGGTCGATCATCAAGAGGAAAAAGAGTTCGGAATCGGTGGTGCCCTCGCGCTGGTCGAAGACCGCGTCGGAGAGCGAGTTCTCCAGCGCGCGGCGGATCTTTTCGAAACCGCCGATCTGGCCGTTATGCATGAACGACCAGCGGCCGGAGACGAAGGGATGGCAGTTCATGCGGCTGGTGGCGCCGCCGGTCGAAGCGCGCACATGGGCGAGGAACAGGCCCGACTTGATCTGCCGGCAGAGGCTCTTCAGATTGGGGTCGGACCAGGCCGGCAGGATATCGCGATAGAGGCCGGGCTCAGGCCGGTCGCCATACCAAGCGAGGCCAAAACCGTCGCCATTTGTCGGCGACTTGGCTTCCTGGGCGCAGTGGCTCTGGGCGATCAGCGAATGGCAGGGCGCGGTGATGATGTCTTCGAGGAAGACCGCTTCACCAAGATAGGCCGCCCACCGGCACATCGCTTTCCACCATCTGTCAGGCGCGGTCCAGGAGAGCCTTCGGCTCCTTCACCGCATGCGAACCTCTGTTGTGCGTGCGCTCATAGAGCTCGCGAACGATTCGGCTCGCCGTAGTTTCGAACAGAAATGGCAAGAAAGCGTGAACGAGCGCGGCGCCCGCGGCCATCGACAGGCGCGAACAGAACCAGGCGGCGAAGGCCATATGGCCGAAATAGGTCTCGCCGACCTTCTCCGGGTGAGAGGTGAAGAGCGCCGTAAACCGTGTCGTCATGGTGATTCCTCCTGCCTGGATGAGCCCCGATGCTGAGTATCGTGCCACATGGGTTTGGTTCATCGGTCCCAAATTGTCCTTGCTTTCGTCCTCTTCGTGGGACAACCATCCCAACATGTCGACCGAGATTGATGAAATCGACCGAAGATTGCTGGCCGAACTGCAACGGGACGGCACGCTGTCGGTCGATCAGCTGTCGGAGCGGGTGTCGCTTTCGCGCAATGCCTGCTGGCGGCGCGTCAAGCGCCTGGAGGAAGATGGCGTCATCACCGGTCGCGTCGCGCTGGTCGACGCCGACAAGCTCGGGCTTGGGCTGTCCGTCTTTATCCTGGTCCGCACCTCCAACCATGACCCGGACTGGTTGCGGAAATTCCGCGCGGCGGTCACCGGCTTTGCCGAGATCACCGGCGTCTACCGCATGTCGGGCGACCTCGACTATGTGCTGAGGGCCCGCGTCGCCGACGTGAAGGCCTATGACCGCCTCTACCAGCGGCTGATCGCCAAGGTGGCGCTGTCGGACGTCTCGGCCTCCTTCGTCATGGAGGAGATCAAGGAGACCACCGTGGTGCCGGTGGAACTGCGCTAGGTAGCCAAGGCCTCCGCGACTTCGTCATCCACGGGCGGAGCGGGAGCGAAGCGGACGCGGAGACCCGAGGATCCATTCCGTTACCTCGACCCTAGAGCGCAGCGGGGAAGAATTCTGCACGGTTGCAACACGTTGAAGTCACGGAATGGATCCTCGGGTCTCCGCGTCCCTTCGCTCCTTGCTCCGCCCGTGGATGACGAAGCGATGAGTGTTTTCGCCAATCGCCAAAGTAGACGGCGAGGTCATAGTCACGCCAGAAAGAAAGCCGTTGATAGTATGGCGGGCGAGTTGACCGAATCGCCGCACGCGCCGATAGGATCGATTTCATGCGCACGGCTGTCCATTCTTCCTCCGTCATCGGCCCCACCGTCGGTTTCGTCAGGCTTCCGCATGGCGATGGCCTGCCGCTGCCGGCCTATGAAAGCGCGGGCGCCGCTGGCATGGATTTGCGCGCCGCGGTGCCGGAAGACCGGCCGCTGCTCATCCTGCCGGGAAAGCGTGCCCTGGTGCCAACCGGGCTTGTCCTGGAAATCCCCGAAGGCATGGAGGGCCAGGTCCGGCCACGTTCGGGCCTTGCCTTCAAGCATGGGCTTACCGTCCTCAACACGCCCGGCACCGTCGACAGCGACTATCGCGGCGAGGTGAAGGTGCTGCTGGTCAATCTCGGCGACGAGGATTTCTCGGTGACGCGCGGCATGCGTATTGCCCAGATCGTTTTCGCCGCCGTGACCCAGGTTGCGGTCGAGGAAAGAGGGCTGGCCGGCGGCACGGTGCGCGGCGCAGGCGGCTTCGGGTCGACCGGCACCGCTTGAATGGCAATCCCTAAGCTCGTTATCTTCGACTGCGACGGTGTCCTGGTCGACACCGAGAACCTTGCCAACAGGCGCCTCGCCGAATGGCTGACCGTCGCCGGGTTTACGACCACGTTCGAATATTGCCGCAAGAACTTCTCCGGCCGCAGCATGGCCTCGGTGCAGAAGGAGATCGAAGAGACGACCGAGGTCCGGCTCGGCGCCGACTTCGTCGAGCGCTGGAATGCCGGCCTGCCGGACCTTTTTTCGCACGGGGTCGAAGCAATCCCCTATGTGCGCGACTTCATCGATAAGGTGCGGGCCGCGGGCATCGCCTATTGCGTCGCTTCCTCGGCGCGGGTCGCGAAGATGCACATCACGCTGGGCCAGACCGGGCTGTTGCCGCTGTTCGAGCATGCGATGTTCTCATCCACCATGGTCAGCCGAGGCAAGCCGTTCCCGGATCTCTTTCTCCATGCGGCAACGACGATGGGCTTCGCGCCGGCCGACTGCATCGTCATCGAGGACAGCGTCGCCGGCACCCAAGCCGGCATTGCCGCAGGCATGCGGGTGTTCTCCTATTACGCCGATCCGCTCTCCGATCGCGACGGCCTGGCGGCGGCCGGCGGCATTGCCGGGCTCGTGCCGATCCGCTGATCGCACCCGGCTGCGCACCGCAACGCGCCGTGCTAGCGTGAGCGCATCCGAGAGGCCCCATGATTTCCATTCTATGCCGTTTGAGGAAGCGGCGCCCAAGGCGGTGTCGCACGACATTTCCGTCACTTGCCGCTGGGACAAAGATCGCGTTACGCAAGGAATTCCGACGCCTTCGAGAAATTGTCAGCAGAAAACGCCAAACGTTTCTGAGCCGGAAGCATTCGTTTGCCCGGTTCAAGCGGCCGCGATAAATTCCCCGCACCACTCCACTCATGATTGAGGACCTGCCATGGACAAGGGCAAGATATTTCGCGATCTGCACGCCTTAACCTTCGTCATGCCCAATCCCTGGGACATAGGCACGACAAAGCTTCTTTCTTCCTTCGGCTTCAAGGCGCTGGCGACGACCAGCGCCGGCTTCGCCTTCTCGCGCGGCCTGCCGGACGGCGCCGTGACCTTCGACGCCATGATCCATCATTGCCGAGAGGTGACTGCGGCGACAGAGCTGCCGGTTTCGGCCGATCTGGAGCGCGGCAAGGGCGACAGCCCAGAACAGGCGGCCGAAACCATCTTCGCGGCCGAAGCCGCCGGTCTCGCCGGCTGCTCGATCGAGGACCACACCGGCGACCCTGGCAATCCGATCTACGATTTCTCGCTGGCGACCGAGCGCGTCGCTGCCGCTGTCGAGGCAGCCCGGGCGCTCAAGCACGATTTCGTCTTCACCGCGCGGGCCGAGAATTTCCTGTGGGGCAAGACCGACCTCGACGACACGATCAAGCGGCTGCAGGCCTTCGAGAAAGCCGGCGCCGACGTGCTTTACGCGCCGGGCATCGGCGACGTCGAAATGGTGCGCACGATCTGCTCGTCGCTAAGCCGGCCGGTCAATGTGATGGCCCGACCCGGCTTCACCATCGCCGAGCTTGCCATGGCCGGAGCCAAGCGCATCTCGCTCGGACCGTGGCTGACTAATTTCGCCTATGGCATGCTGGAGACGGCGGCGCGCGAAATCCAGCAGGACGGCACCTTCGGCTTCGCCCGGGCGGCGATGCCGTTCGGTAAGCTGCAGGCGTTGTTCCGTAGTGGGGCGACTGAATAAGGCTAAACCGGCTCCCGCGCCGCAACCGCCTTGTGCAGATGCACCATCATGGCGGCGGCAAAAAGCGGCGTCAGAAGGTTGAGCAGCGGCACGGCAAGGAACATGGCGATGACCAGTCCGGCCAGGAACACCGTGCCGGCATATTTGCGGCGCAACGCCTTGGCCTCGGGCTCGGGACGAAACCGCATGGCGGCGAACTCGAAGAATTCGCGGCCCAGCAGATAGCCGTTGACGATGAAGAAGGCGGCAATGTTGATGCCCGGCACCAGCAACAGCAGCAGCGCGACGACGTTGCCGAGGACGACCACGCCGAAGAATTTGACGGCCAGCGCAAGCGAATGCAGCGCCGGCACGGCGCGGCCGGGCGGATCGTCGGGGTAGTCGGTACGTTCGACCACTTGGGCGACATCGTCGAGGAACAGGCCGGCGACGATCGCCGTCACCGGCGCGATGAGCAAGGCCAAGCCGACAGCCAGAACGATGCCGGCGATGATGCCGCCCAGCCACCCGGCCCAGGACGGCAGGCCCGGAAGCAGCGTTTGCAGCCATGGCCAGGCCAGCCATTCGAGCAGGCTCTCCAAACCGACCCACAGCGCAAGCAGAGCGAGCAGCGTCAGCCCCAGCGTCTTCAGAAAAACGGAACGGAATTCGGGAGATAACAACCGGCTGGCGGCGGCGCGGGCGGCGTCGAGGATCACAGCGTCTTCAAACCCCTCATCGAGAAAGACGCTTCGCAGATAAGCAGGCTGGATGCCAGGCGCAACTATTGCGCAAGCCTGGCCTGTCTCGCCGGAATGGTCATCGCCGCGACGCCGGCGACGACGAAGGCCATGCCGAGCCAGGCCGTCGGCCCGAGGCTTTCGCCGAGGAAGACGGCGCCGATGCCGACGCCGATCGGCACGCGCAGATAGGCCTGCGAGGTGGTGCCGACCGAGCCCAGCGTGTGGATGAGGCGGAAGAAGATCGAGAATGCGAGCGCGGTGGAGAAGACCGAAAGCCCGAAGAGAGCCAGCATCGATGCCGTCGACGGCGTCAACGTCCAGGGCCGGTCGAAGACGAGGCTCAAGGGAATCAGGATCACGGCGCCGCAGATCATCGAGCCGGCCGCCGGCACCATCGGATCGAGCCCGCGGAAGTTACGGCCAAAGATGGCGGCGCCCGCGTAGCAGACGGTGGCGGCGACCACGGCAAGCTGCGCCCAGAGCTGGCGGCCGATACCGCCAAGGGCCTCGGTGCCGACGATGAGGCAAATGCCGGCGATGCCGGCGCCGACGCCAACGAGCTTGCGCAGGTTCACCGGCTCGTGGCGGGTGATCAGCGCCGTCAGCAGGAAGGTGAAGATCGGCGACGTCGCGTTCAGGATCGTCGCAAGACCGGCGTCGATCGAGCGCTCGGCGGCGGCAATCAGCGTGAAAGGGATGACGCTGTTGAGGCAGGCCTGGAACATGAACCGGCGCCAATTGACCATGTCCCGCGGCATGGCAACGCCGCGCCAGCGGATGAGGCCAAGCAGAATGGCACCGGCGATCAGCGTGCGTCCGGCGATGAAGGTCACAGGCGGGATTGTCTCGACGCCGATCTTGATGAATGTGTAGGAGGCGCCCCACAGCACCGCCAAAACGCCAAGCAGCGCCAGCTCGGTGGACATTTCGGTCTTCTCGGACATTTCTGCGCCTTCTGCTGCGGGAACGATCCGCTTTGTTGTTACGCAATTCCGGACCCGCCACGCACTTTTCCTGGAATTGCTTCTAGCCCATGGCGGCGCGGAAATGTTTCGATCGCCGTGAAACCATAGCGGCGAAGGCCGCGGTCGATATGGGCCAGTTCGACACGAACGCTGCCGCAGCCGGTGCTTCGCAAGACAATGGCGATTTTCGGGGTAGGCAAAGCAATGCCAAGTCGCTAGACCCGCGCCCGGCCGGCATGCCAGATAGCCGGCTAGGTCCTTGGCGGAGATTTTGATGCCGGAATATGACGTGCTTTGCATCGGCAATGCCATTGTCGACATCATCGCGCAGTGCGACGAAGCTTTTCTCGAGACCAACGGCATCATCAAGGGCGCGATGAACCTCATCGACGCCAGGCGCGCCGAGTTGCTTTACAGCCGCATGGGGCCGGCGATCGAGGCTTCCGGCGGCAGCGCCGGCAACACCGCGGCCGGCGTCGCCAGTCTCGGCGGACGGGCCGCCTTCTTCGGCAAAGTGTCGAACGACGCGCTGGGCGAAATCTACACCCATGACATCCACGCCCAGGGCGTGGCCTTCGATACCGCACCGCTCAAGGGCGAACCGCCGACGGCGCGCTCGATGATCTTCGTCACGCCCGACGGCGAGCGTTCGATGAACACCTATCTCGGCGCCTGCATCGAGCTTGGCCCCGAGGATGTCGAGGCCGACAAGGCCGCCGGCGCCAAGGTGACTTATTTCGAAGGCTATCTGTGGGATCCGCCGCGCGCCAAGGAGGCCATTCGGCAGACGGCCAAGCTGGCGCATGCGGCGGGCCGCGAAGTGTCGATGACACTGTCGGATTCCTTCTGCGTCGACCGCTACCGCGACGAGTTTCTCGACCTGATGCGTTCGGGCATCGTCGACATCGTCTTTGCCAACAGCCACGAGATCAAGTCGCTCTACCAGACCGCCTCCTTCGAGGAAGCGCTCGCCGCCATCCGCAAGGATTGCAGAATAGCCGCCGTCACCCGTTCTGAAAAAGGCTCGGTCATCGTGCGCGGCGACGAGACCGTCGTCATCCAGGCGACGAAGATCAAAGAGCTGGTCGACACGACCGGCGCCGGCGATCTCTACGCTGCCGGCTTCCTTTACGGTTACACGACCGGCCGCAGCCTCAAGGACTGCGGCGATCTCGGCTCGCTGTCGGCCGGGCTGGTGATCCAGCAGATCGGCCCGCGCCCGCGCCAGAACCTACGTCGCGAGGCCGAGCAAGCGGGGCTTCTTTAGAGCTGCCCAATAAGTACCGTTGCGTCACCGCCAACAGGGTCGAAACTGGCTTCTCTGTCGCGCCCCTGTCACAAAGCGCTCCTACACGCAAACTGAGGCGTACTGTGACTGACATTGCGGCACGCTTAACCAGGGGTGTGAAGATGCATGCCAGCAACCTGCCGGGCCGCGGCGTTCGTTGCCGCCGCAGCTTTTGCTTTCCGCAATAAGAATTTCAGTATCCGCCGGCGCCTGGGAGGAGCGCGGGCCGCAAGACAGATTCATGACCAGATTCCAGAACTCGTCCGACGGGATTTCACAAGAGGCATTGGCAGGCCTGGTCGCCGAGGCGGTGCAGCAGGCGCTGATGCGGCAGGGCGTCCTGCTTGACACCGAGGCGCTGACTTCAGCCGGCAAGATTGCCGGCCATGTGGCCGCTGCCCTTCCCTTCCTGCCATCTGCGCAGCGCCTTGCAATCGATTCCTTCAAGGGCGATTGGACCGGCCTTGCCTCCGACTTTCTCCACGCAATTGCGGAAAAGATAGCGAGCGGGGATTCGACCCTCCCCGACCGCAGCTTCGAGACCCCGCCGAAACCGGAAGCAGGAAGGCCGATTGCACCGCAGATCGCCGAGCGCGCCGCGGATCTCCAGTCGATGCTGATCGAGGATTGGGCCGGCGAAGTCGCCGGCTCCACCTATCTCGAGGACAAGCTCCGTATCCCGCGGTCGACGCTGCATCGCTGGCAAAGGCGTGGCGAGGTCGTTGCGCTGCGCAAGGGCGGCCGCAAGCATGTCTTCCCATTGGCCCAGTTCGTCGACGGCAGGCCGGTTCCGGGGATCAGCGGCGTGCTTTCGGCGATCGCCAATCCGAGGCTTGCCTGGTTCTGGCTAACCCGACCCTCGCCCGAGCTCGACGGCCGCATCCCCATCGAAATGTTACGGCAAGACATGGTCGAGGACGTCATCAGCGCCGCCCGCACTCTATCCTGATTCCCGTTTCGCGGAGTCAATTTTTCTATGTTTACCCGGATTCTTAGAAATTTAACCGGCAAATCATTCGTCATAAAACTGTAATAATTGGCACATTTGGCACATTACACAGGTTATCCTGCGTTCCGATTGTACTTATTGTTCAGAATGTCCCATCTTTGCATTTATGTGACGTGATATTTGCGCAACAAGACTTCCACAAGCGTTCAAAAGGCCGCCTTTCCGACACAATCCCTGTTGTGTGAGGCCAACGATTAGGCCATGTCCAAGGCGAAGAAGCGGCGCCGGTGCGCGTGCTTTTTCAACGATGGGGACGGGGGTGGCAAAGCCGAACGGCACGTCAGGCCTGTCTTGAACCTTTGACTGGAGATTCAAGAAAATGAACATCAAGAGCCTTCTACTCGGCTCCGCTGCGGCTCTGATCGCAGTTTCGGGCGCCCGCGCCGCCGACGCGGTGACCGTTGCCGAGCCGGAACCGGCCGAATACGTGAAGATCTGCGACGTCTACGGCGCCGGCTACTTCTACATCCCCGGCACCGAGACCTGCCTGCGCGTCGGCGGCTACATCCGCTATGACGCCGGCTTCGGCGACATCGGCTCCCTCGACGGCCGCAAAACCAGAGACGTTCAGGACGGCGACCTGCAGAGCACTTGGAAGAAGAACGCCCGTTTTGCGCTGAAGACCTGGACCGGCCAGGAGACCGAGCTCGGCACCTTGAAGACCTACACCGAGACGCGCTTCAACTTCCCGAATGGCGGTCCGTCGAACGTGTCGCTGAACTTCGCATGGATCCAGCTCGGCGGCCTGCGCGTCGGTAAGGACGAATCGGTTTACGACTCGTTCATCGGCTACGCCGGTAACGTCATCCAGGACACGATCATCCCGTACGGCATCAAGGACACCGACCTCGTCAGCTACTACTTCGACGCTGGCAACGGCTTCTCGGGCGTCATCTCGCTTGAAGAAGGCGCGGACGATAAGGGCATTTCCGGCACGATCGACAGCTATGTTCCGCATGTCGTCGGCGGCGTGAAGTACAAGGGCGACTGGGGCGCGGTCACCGGCGTCGTCGCCTACGACAGCGCCTATGAGGAAGTCGCCGGCAAGGTTCGCCTGGACGTCAACGTCACCAAGGAACTGACCCTGTTCGTCATGGGCGGCTACGGCACCGACGACAATCTCACCGATGATGCCGGTAACGCCATCGACACTCACGGCCGCGGCTTCTACAAGCCCTGGGGCGGCAACTGGGCCGTCTGGGGCGGCGGCACCTACAAGTTCAACAGCAAGACGTCGTTCAACGTCCAGGCCTCGGCCGACGACGACAAGAACTACGCGCTTGCGGCCAACGTCGCCTACACCATCGTGCCCGGCTTCACGATCACGACCGAAGTCGATTGGGATCACTATGGCAATTTCGGCAATCCCTCTATCTACGGCAACTTCACCAAGGCCGATAAGAAGAACAGCGTCGGCGGCATCGTCCGTTTCCAGCGCAATTTCTGATCGATTCTAGCAGTCAAATAGAGAGGCCCGCGGCACCGCCGCGGGCCTTTTGCTTTGGTTCAAATAATGAAATCGGTGCGCCCAGCGGCGGGTTAATTTCCAGCCGTATAGGCCGCGATCGCCGCCATGTTGACGATGTCTGAGTCCTTGGCGTTGAGCGACACGATCTGCACGGGCTTGTTCAATCCCACCAGCAGCGGGCCGATGACGGTTGAGCCGCCGAGTTCCTGCAGCATCTTGGTCGAGATCGAGGCCGAGTGGAAGGCGGGCATCACGAGCACGTTGGCCGGGCCGGTCAGGCGAATGAAAGGATACTGCGCCATGGCGCGCGGGTTCAGCGCCACGTCGGCCGCCATCTCGCCGTCATATTCGAAATCGACGCGGCGCTTGTCGAGGATGCGCACCGCCTCCTGAACGCGCTCCGAGCGCTCGCCCTGCGGATGGCCGAAGGTCGAGTAGGCGAGCATGGCGAGCCTTGGCTCGTAACCCATGCGGCGGGCGAAGCCGGCCGCCTCCTCGGCGATGTCGGCGATCTGCTCGGCGTTCGGCATGTCGTGCACGGCGGTGTCGGCGACCAGCACCGTCCTGCCCCGAGCGAGCACGATCGAGACGCCGATGACGCGGTGGCCGGGCTTGGCGTCGATGATGCGGCGCACGTCGTCGAGCGCCGTCGAATAGTTGCGGGTGACGCCGGTGACGATGCCGTCGGCGTCGCCCAGCGCCACCATGCAGGCGGCGAAATGGTTGCGGTCGTTGTTGATCAGCCGCTGGCAGTCGCGGAACAGGAAACCCTTCCGCTGCATGCGCTCGTAGAGATAGTCGGTGTAGATGCCGTTGCGGCGCGACAGCCTGGCATTGATGATCTCGAGGCCCGGCTTGTTCAAGTCGATGCCGGCATTGCGGGCATTGTCCTTGATGACGTCGTCGCGGCCGAGCAGTATCGCCGTGCCGAGCTTCTGGTTCACATAGGAGACGGCGGCGCGCATCACCTGCTCCTCCTCGCCCTCGGCGAAGACGATGCGCTTGGGCTGGCGGCGCACGCGGTCGTAGATGCGCTGCAAGGTCGAGGCGATCGGGTCGCGGCGCGCGGACAGTTCCTGCGCGTAGCGGTCGAGGTCGAGGATCGGCTTGCGGGCGACGCCGGACTCCATCGCCGCCTTCGCCACGGCTAGCGGGATCGCCGAGATCAGGCGCGGATCGAACGGCACCGGGATGATGTAGTTGGGGCCGAATTTCGGCCGGTTGCCCTGATAGGCGGCGGCGACGTCGTCCGGCACGTCCTGACGCGCCAGCTCGGCAAGCGCCCTGGCGGCCGCGATCTTCATCTCGTCATTGATGGTGGTGGCGCGCACATCCAGCGCGCCGCGGAAGATATAGGGGAAGCCCAGAACATTGTTGACCTGGTTGGGGTAGTCGGAGCGGCCGGTGGCCATGATGGCGTCGGTGCGGATCTCGGCCACTTCCTCCGGCGTGATCTCCGGATCGGGATTGGCCATGGCGAAGATGATCGGGTTCTTGGCCATCGATTGAACCATGGCGGTGGTGAGCGCGCCCTTGGCGGACAGGCCGAGGAAGACGTCGGCGCCGTCCAGCGCTTCGGCCAGGCTGCGCGCCTCGGTCTTGACGGCATGCGCCGACTTCCACTGGTTCATGCCTTCGGTGCGGCCCTGGAAGACCACGCCCTTGGTGTCGCACAGGATGATGTTTTCCGGCGAAAAACCCATCGCCTTCATCAATTCGATGCAGGCGATGCCGGCGGCGCCCGCGCCGTTGCAGACCATCTTCGTGGTCTTCATGTCGCGGCCGGTGATCTCCAACGCGTTGATCAGCCCGGCGGCCGAGATGATGGCCGTGCCATGCTGATCGTCATGGAAGACCGGGATGTCCATCAGCTCGCGCAGCCGCTGCTCGATGATGAAGCACTCGGGCGCCTTGATATCCTCGAGATTGATGCCGCCGAAGGAAGGCCCGAGGAAGCGCACGCAATTGATGAACTCGTCGGCGTCCTCGGTCGCCACTTCGAGGTCGATCGAATCGACATCGGCGAAGCGCTTGAACAGCACCGCCTTGCCTTCCATCACCGGCTTCGAGGCCAGCGCGCCGAGATTGCCGAGACCGAGGATGGCGGTGCCGTTGGAGATGACGGCGACCATGTTGCCGCGCGTCGTATAGTCGAAGGCGCGGCTCGGATCCTCGGCGATGGCGCGCACGGGAACGGCGACGCCCGGCGAATAGGCGAGGCTCAGATCGCGTTGCGTCGCCATCGGCTTGGTGGCGACGATCTCCAGCTTGCCGGGTCGTCCCATGGCGTGGAACTCCAGCGCCTCCTCGGGGCTGACGGAGGGGCCGCTGCTTTCCGTTTTCCTGGCCATGTTGCTGACGTTTCTCCCACCATTTCGCGCTCTTGAGGCGCATTGTTTTGAATTATCCGCTTAAGGCTACACGCCGCCGCTGTAAACCGCCAAGCAATCCAGCGATTTTGTTCCTCCGTCGGCGCAGACAAGCGGTCAAATCTTGCCCGATGAGATCGCGGCAATCTCGCGCAGGTGCTCGCGTACCGGGGCCCACCGCGTCAGCCCGGAGGTGCCGGCGAACGGCCATTCGGAGAAAGGCGGATCGTTGCTTCCCATGCGCTGCTTAAGCGCCGAGAGATAGGCCATCAGTTCCAGCCGTTCCGCCCGCACCCTTTCCAACGTGCGGCCGCGAATCTCCTCGCGCGGGATAGCGCGGTCGCGAAGCCGCTCGACCGCTTGGCGAATTGCGGCCGGCTCCGGCTCGGCGATAAGGCAATAGTCCGGATCGAAATAGACATCGCGGCCGCCGATGCTCGGCGTCGAGACGACCGGCAGACCGGCCAGCAGATACTCCATGCTGGAATACATCGCCCCTTCCACCGCCGACAGGCAGAGCCCGACCGCGGCCCGGTTGTAGACGCGGTTGACCTCGTGAGGCGGCATCCGCCCGGGCAGGCCGTCAACGAGCGGATTGGCGATGCTGTGAAGCGGCGATTGCGCCTGCAGCCGGCGGATGAAGGCGCGGTCGCCGGCCGGCGGCAATTCGCCGATCGAGGACGTCACATGGACCAGTCTTTCGATCTCGAAGGCGAGGTGGTGCCGCTTGGTGTGCGAGATGCGGCCATTGTAGACGGCGTCGTACTCGACCGGCACGTCCGGCAGCGGCCGGAAGACGTCTTCCGAGATCATCAGATTGTGGTTGGAGAAGATCGCTGTGCCGCCAACGCCTGCAATCAGACGGCGCTCTTCTTCTGTGTTGCAGAGAAAGATCAGGTCATGGTTGGGGCAGACCGCGGCGAACCACGCGAGATCCTTGCGTATCTGCTCGACGACGCTGGGCCTCTCCAGCGTCCAGTTCGGCATCAGAAGGAAGGTAGCGCGCCGTGGCACCATCCGCCGGCAGAGAGCAGCGAGTGTGTAGAGCGGGCGCCGGCCGCCGACAGGTATGTAGAGGATCAACGGATCGCGACTGAAGATATGGACGGGTATGTCGATGCCGCCGTCGAGGCCGGAGAGCGGCCCGCGCGTCGGCAGAATGAAGGGAAACCGTGTCCGCACCCACGCCCTGATTTTGGTTCTGGTGCGGTTGGCGCGGTTGGTGGCAAGAAGCCGCATACGCCTGAGCGGCGAGCCGACTGGGCCGACCATCTCCTCGAACGTCTCGTGTCCCTCCTTCTTCATCGCCCCGCTGTCTTCTCCTGACCCCGAACGATCCATATGTCGGCCCGCGGCATGAGGCAACACGCCCCCGCGCGCCCGTCCTGCCGATGGCGGCAACGGTCCACTCGTCCCCCGTTTTTGCAGCTGCCGGCATTAAACCGCCCGCCCACATCTGCTAGCGTGCCGGGATGGATATGCGTACCCCGGAAGAACACAACGCCACGGCGGCACCGGCACCTTTTGTCACGGGCGGCGTCACGCCGATGATGGAGCAATTCATCGAGATCAAGGCGGCGAACCCGGATTCGCTGCTGTTCTACCGCATGGGCGATTTCTACGAGCTGTTCTTCGACGATGCAGAGAAGGCGAGCCAGGCGCTCGGCATCGTCTTGACCAAGCGCGGCAAGCACCAGGGCCATGACATCCCGATGTGCGGCGTGCCGGTGCATGCGGCGGACGACTATCTGCAGAAGCTGATCGCGCAAGGTTTTCGCGTCGCCGTCTGCGAACAGGTCGAGGACCCGGCCGAAGCCAAGAAACGCGGCTCCAAATCGGTGGTGCGGCGCGACGTGGTGCGGCTGGTCACGCCGGGCACCATCACCGAGGACAAGCTGCTCGCGCCCTCGGAATCGAGCTTCCTGATGGCGCTCGGCCGCGTGAAGGGAGGCGCGACCAGCCAGGCCGGCTTTGCGCTGGCCTGGATCGACATTTCGACAGGCGCTTTCCGCGTTGCCGAGACGAGCGCCGAGCGGCTGCTTGCCGACATCTTCCGCGTCGACCCGCGCGAGCTGATCGTCGCCGAGCCGGTTTTCCATGATCCGGAGCTCAGGCCCGTGTTCGACGTGCTGGGCCGCGTCGCCAATCCGCAGCCGCCGTCGCTGTTCGATTCGGCCTCGGCGACAGGACGCATCGCCCGCTTCTTCGACGTCGCGACGCCGGACAGTTTCGGCACCTTCTCGCGCGCCGAGCTGTCGGCGATCTCGGGCGCCATCGCCTATGTCGAAAAAACGCAGAAAGCGGAGCGGCCGCCGCTGTCGCGCCCCGAGCGCGAGGAGCAGGGCTCGACGCTGTTCATCGATCCGGCGACCCGCGCCAATCTGGAACTTTTGCGCACGCTGTCCGGCAGCCGCGACGGCTCGCTGTTCAAGGCGATCGACCGCACCGTGACCGGCGGCGGCGCGCGATTGCTCGCCGACCGTCTGATGGCGCCGCTGACCGACCCGGCGGCGATTGCGGCCCGACTGGATTCGGTGTCGTTCTTCCGTTCCGAGATGCGGCTTTGCCAGGGCCTGCGGGCGAGCCTCAAAAGCGTCGCCGACATGCCGCGCGCGCTGTCCAGGCTGGCGCTCAACCGCGGCGGACCGCGCGATTTGGGCGCGCTGCGCGCCGGCTTCGAGGCGGCCGGCGCGATCGCCGAATTGTTCGCGGCGGCCGATCTGCCCGCCGAGCTCGCCGCGGCACTGTCGGCGATCAAGGCCTTGCCCGAGGCGCTTGCCCGCCACCTCGGCGAAGCGCTCGACGACGAGCTGCCGCTGATCAAGCGCGACGGCGGCTTCGTGCGGTCGGGCTACAATGGCGAGCTCGACGAGATGCGGGCATTGCGCGACGAATCGCGAAAGGTGATCGCCGGGCTGGAGCGCTCGCTGATCGAGGAAACCGGCATCCGTTCGCTGAAGATCCGGCACAACAATGTACTCGGCTATTACATCGAGGTTACTGCCAACCACCATTCGATCATGACCGGCAGCGACGCCGCCAAGGCGCGCTTCATCCATCGCCAGACCATGGCCAACGCCATGCGCTTCACCACGACCGAACTGGCGGAGCTGGAATCGAAGATCGCCAACGCCGCCGACCGGGCGCTCGGCATCGAGCTTGCCGCCTTCGAACGGCTGACGGCGGAAGTGGTGGGAGAGGCCGAACGGATCCGCGCCGGCGCCGACGCGCTTGCGGCTCTGGATGTTTCATCGGCTCTGGCATTGCTTTCCGAAAGCGAGGGCTGGTGCCGGCCGCTGGTGGATTCGAGCCTCGCCTTCGAAATTGCCGGTGGGCGTCACCCGGTGGTCGAACAGGCGCTCAGGCGTTCCGGCGAAGGCCCGTTCGTCGCCAATGATTGCGACCTGTCGCCCCAGGGCGGCGCCAAGGCGGGCGCGATCTGGCTGCTCACCGGCCCGAATATGGGCGGTAAGTCGACGTTCCTGAGGCAGAACGCGCTGATCGCCATCCTGGCCCAGACCGGTTCCTTCGTGCCGGCGCAAAGCGCCCATATTGGCGTGGTCGACCGGCTGTTCTCGCGCGTCGGCGCCTCGGACGACCTGGCGCGCGGCCGCTCGACCTTCATGGTCGAGATGGTCGAGACGGCGGCGATCCTCAACCAGGCCGGCGAGCGGGCGCTGGTGATCCTCGACGAGATCGGCCGCGGCACGGCAACTTTCGACGGCCTGTCGATCGCCTGGGCGGCGGTCGAATATCTGCATGAGAAGAACCGCTGCCGGGCGATCTTTGCCACGCATTTCCATGAGATGACGGCGCTGGCGGGCAAGCTCCCCCGGCTTCACAACGTCACCATGCGGGTGAAGGAATGGGAAGGCGACGTCGTCTTCCTGCACGAGGTCGGCAAGGGCGCGGCCGACCGCTCCTACGGCGTGCAGGTGGCGCGGCTCGCCGGCCTGCCGGAAGCGGTCGTCGCCCGCGCCAAGGAAGTGCTGCACCAGCTCGAAGAAGGCGAAGTCTCGGGCAAGACCAATCGGCTCGTCGACGACCTGCCGCTGTTTTCGGTGGCGGTGAAACGCGAAGCCCCGAAACCCGCCAAAAGCGATGCGCTGGGCGAAGCGCTTGGCGCGATCAATCCCGATGAGATGACGCCGCGCGAGGCGCTGGAGGCGCTGTACCGGCTGAAGGGGCTGGCAACGAAGCAGTAGAACCAGGCGTGGCCTTGACTGATTGTACCGGTCGGTACAATGTCGGTTATCGACGATCGGAACCGACAGGAGATTTCATGAGCCGTCCGCCATTGCCGCCCTTCACGGCCGAGACAGCGGCGCAAAAGGCGCGCCTCGCCGAGGATGCCTGGAACAGCCGCGACCCGGAACGGGTTTCGCTCGCCTATACCGAGGACAGCAGCTGGCGCAACCGGGCCGAATTCATCTCGGGTCGCGGCGAGATCGTCGATTTCCTCAAGCGCAAATGGGCGCGCGAGCTGGATTATCGCCTGATCAAGGAGGTCTGGACCTGGAACGACAACCGCATCGCGGTGCGCTTCGCCTATGAATGGCGCGACGATAGCGGCCACTGGTTCCGCTCCTACGGCAACGAGAACTGGGAATTCGACGAGGCCGGGCTGATGCGCCGTCGCGTGGCGAGCATCAACGACCTGCCGATCACGGAGCGCGAGCGGAAATATCACTGGCCGCTCGGCCGCCGGCCGGACGACCATCCCGGCCTTTCGGAACTCGGGCTTTAGAACATGATCTCAAAAAGTGCGTAGCGGTTTTTGGAAAAGATCATGCTCAAACAAGAACACTAAGCATGCGACGCATCGCTCCGGACCGCGACCAGTTGCTGGCGATCGTGGCGGAAGTCTTCCGCGAGAACGGCTATGACGGCGCTAGCCTGGCCCTGATCGGCGAGGCGGCGGGGCTCGGCAAGGGGAGCCTCTACCACTTCTTTCCGGGCGGCAAGGAAGAGATGGCGAGGGCCGTCATTGCCCATATCGACGGCTGGTTCGAGGATAATGTCTTTGCGCCGCTGCGCGACGGCGCCGATCCGTCGGCCGGGATCGAGCAGATGCTCGCGGCGACGGACAGCTACTTCCGCTCGGGGCGCCGGGTCTGTCTCATCGGCGCCTTCGCACTGGAGGCATCCCGCGACCTCTTCGCCAGCCAGGTAAGGGACTATTTCGGCCGCTGGGTCGCGCACCTCGCCGATGCGCTGGCGCGAGTTGGGCATGGGAAAACCGAAGCAGTCGAGCTGGCCGAGGAAACCGTTGCCGCCATCCAGGGCGCGCTCACCCTTGCCCGTGCCGCTGACGATGCCGGGGTATTCTCCCGTACGCTGCGCCGGCTGCGCATGCGGCTTGGGCTGCCGGTCAAGGCCTAACTCGGGTTCCTACAAAGGTTCGAAGCGGAAGCCCGTCTCGGTTCGGGAAACCCGGCCGACGCCCGGTGAGTCGAGATGCGCCCCTGCAACGCACCAGGCGTTGTCGGCGGCAAGGGCCAATATCTGCAGCCGGGTTGCCCGTGCCTGCTCCCGGTCGGCGTCGAATTCCCATGTGATGTCCGGCCGATCGAACTGAAGCGATGGCACGTGCACAAGGTCGCCCCAGGCCAGCAATGTTTCGCCGCGGCTCGTGGCACGAAAGCAGGTATGGCCGATTTCATGACCCGGGGCGGCGACCGCTTCGATGTTCGCGCTCAAGTGCTGTCCCGGGTCCAGGGGCTGCGCTCGGTCATGGAAGCGGCTCAACCTCGCTTCCGACCGGAACATGTCGAGCTCGGCTCGAGGGACAAGCAAGCGGGAGAGCTGCGGGAAACCGTCCCCGCCATCCGGACGGACGAGCCCTTGGATATGGTCGAGATGGGTGTGGGTGAAGGCGACCGTTCGTATCCGATCGACGGCGATCTTCGCTTCGCTCAGCGCCTGCGGCAGAAAGCCCATCGTCGGGTGCCATGCATTCGAGGATCCGGTATCGATCAGCGTGATGTCTTCGCCGTCGTCGATGGCAAAGGCATTGACCGACAATCTGAGCGCGCCGTCGAAGAGCGGCACCTGCGGCGGCAGATCGTCGCCGAAAGGCTTGTCTCCCGGCTGGCGCAGTCGACGGACCGGCATATCGACGTAACCGTCGCGCAGCGAGGTAACGGTCAAGTCGCCGATTTTATAGGCCGTGTAATGAGGTCCGGCTGAAATTCGTTCCACGCTTGCTCTCTTTCAACCGCGCATTCCGTCGCGAGGTTTTTGGTTAGTTCCCTCGACACAGGGATTTGAAGGGTTGCGGTCTGTCTTGGTGCAAGATTTTCCGTTCATTTCTGTGAAATCAGCGCAAACGCCGGGGATTGGTTGAAGCCGCCGCCACCTCGTCATTCTATGGCGGAGCAAGGAGCGAAGCGACGCGGCGCAGACCATAGAATCCGTGACATCGAGGCGTAGCAAGGGTGCAGAATTCTGCTTCGCCGCATCCCACGGCCCAGGTCACGGAATGGATTCCAGGGTCTCCGCGACGCCGCTTCGCGGCTGCTCCGCCCTGGAATGACGATCGCGATAGG
>NZ_VFWS01000660.1:0-1041 GCF_006443065.1 Mesorhizobium sp. B1-1-5
CCGCGTCGGCGCGGAAGGCGCCCACCACGAAACGGGCGAGGTTATCCCAGTCGTGCTGCTTTTCGCGGATGGCCGGGCTGCGGAACATGAAGCGCAAAATGTTGCGCTGGTCTGCGGGCAGGGCGCTGTAATCGGTCAGCACGACCTGGGCGGCGCGGTTCCAGGCAACGACATCCCAGGTAGCGGTCCTGACCAAGGCGGGGCTCGATTCAAGCGTGTCGAGGAGGCGCTGCAGCCGGGGGCTGCTGCCTTCCGCGCCGATATAGCGGACCTCGGGCGGGCGTCCGAGCCCGAGCATGAAAAGGTGCTCGCGCTCGGCCTCGGTCAGCATCAGCCCCTTGGCGATGCGGTTCAGCACATCGGCCGAAGGCGCGCCGCCACGACCCTGCTCCAGCCATGTGTACCAGGTCGGGCTGATGTTGGCGCGCTGGGCCACTTCCTCCCGGCGCAGCCCCGGCGTGCGCCGGCGCCCTGAAAATCCGAACGAGGCCGGATCGAGCCGGGTGCGCCGGTCTCTCAGAAACGCCGCGAGCGAACCGGCGGAATTGGCGGGCATCCTGTTAGCCATTATACCACGACAAGATCACTACTTTAATGGAATAATAGACCGGCGATACTGCGCAGGCAATCGTGCAGGAGAATTCGCATGCGTATCTTTTTGACCGGCGCGACCGGTTTCATCGGCTCGGCGCTCGTTGCCGAGCTCATCAAGGCGGGCCATCAGGTGGTCGGCGTCACTCGCTCCGAAGCGGGGGCCGAAGCGCTGACGGCGGCGGGCGCCGAAGTGCATCGGGGAACGCTCGAGGATCCCGAGGGCCTGCGCGACGGCGCGGCAAAGGCGGAAGCGGTGATCCACACGGCGTTCGACCATGATTTTTCGCGGTTTGCCGAGAATTGCGAGAAGGATAGCCGTGTCATCGCGGCACTCGGCCAGGCATTGGCCGGATCCGACCGGCCGCTGGTGATCACTTCCGGCGTCGGCGTGGGCAGCCCCGGACATGGCGAGCTTGCCAGCGAGGACGTCTTCAACGCCAGCCATCC
>NZ_VFWS01000661.1:0-1040 GCF_006443065.1 Mesorhizobium sp. B1-1-5
CTCCTCGGCGGCGCGGTCATCGTCGAGCAGATCTATGCCCTGCCCGGCCTCGGCCGCATGGTGCTCGACGCCATCCTCCAGCGCGACTACGCGCTGGTGCAGGGCAGCGTGCTGTTCATCGCCTTCAACTTCATGATCGTCAATCTCCTGGTCGACCTCGCCTATGTCGCGCTCGATCCGCGCATCCGGCTGGGCGAGCAGTGATGCGCATGCTGCGCGCCATCTTCAGGCACAGCAGCGGCCGTATCGGCGGCGTGATCGTCGGCGTCTATCTCCTGGTCGCCATCCTCGGCCTGTTGGGACTGACCCCGCACAATCCGATCACGCAATACCGGGTCGACCGGCTGCATGCGCCCAGTGCCGCCTACTCGATGGGCACCGACCTGTTCGGCCGCGACGTGGCGAGCCGGCTGATGGCGGGCGTCGGCCAGTCCTTCACAGTGGCCTTCTTTTCGGTCGCCTTCGCCGCGCTTGCCGGCACCGTGCTTGGGCTCGCCGCCGCTTGGCTCGGGCGTCGCTGGGACGGCGTGCTGATGCGGATCATGGATGTGCTGCTGGCTTTTCCTGCCATTCTTCTGGCGCTGCTGATCGTCACCGTTGCCGGACCGGGCACATGGACCAGCGTGGTCGCCATCGGCATCGTCTATACGCCGATCTTCACACGAGTGGTGCGCGGCCCTGCTTTGTCGCTCAAAGCGCGCGAATTCGTCGACGCCGCGCGCACCTTCGGCAGCAGCTCCAGCTACATCGTCACGCGGCACCTGCTGCTCAATCTGGTCGCGCCGCTGACCGTCCAGGTGACGCTGGCGCTCGCCTGGGCATTGCTGACCGAGGCCGGCCTGAGCTTCCTCGGTCTCGGCACGCAGCCGCCGGCCGCTTCGCTCGGCCTGATGCTGAGCGACAGCCGCAATCTGATGGAAACCGCCCCATGGCTGATGATCTTCCCCGGCCTGGCGATCATGATCAGCATTCTG
This sequence comes from Mesorhizobium sp. B1-1-5, assembly GCF_006443065.1. NCBI lineage: Bacteria > Pseudomonadati > Pseudomonadota > Alphaproteobacteria > Hyphomicrobiales > Phyllobacteriaceae > Mesorhizobium > Mesorhizobium sp. B1-1-5. Next base: position 975 of record NZ_VFWS01000661.1, read on the forward strand.
GGCTTCAACCTCTTGGGCGACGCCTTGCGCGACATCCTCGATCCGAGGATGCGGAGAGCGCTCGCA
>NZ_VFWS01000662.1:0-1039 GCF_006443065.1 Mesorhizobium sp. B1-1-5
GGCATAGGCCGCACCCGTCACCTTGACGAAGTCGCGCACCGCTTCCGGGTTCTTTTCGGCAAAGTCGGTGCGAACGATCCAGGCGTCGAAGTTCGGCGCGCCCCAGGCGGCGACCTGGGAGGAATCCAGCACCACCTTGCCTGATGTCTTGACCTGGCCGAGCGCCGGATCCCAGACATAGGCCGCATCGATATCGCCGCGCGAAAAGGCAGCGGCGATTTCCGGCGGCCTGAGATTGAGGATCTCGACCGATTTCGGGTCGACATTCTCATGTTTCAGCGCGGCAAGCAGGCTGTAATGCGTCGTCGAGACGAAGGGCACGGCCACCTTCTTGCCGGCGAGGTCGGCGACCTTCTCTATGCCGGCGCCGTTGCGTGCGACCAAGGCCTCGGATGGCCCGATCAGGCCGACGACGAAGATGGTCTGGACCGGCAATTCGCGGCTCGCCGCCGCCGCCAGCGGGCTCGAACCGACATAGCCGATGTCTACCGAGCCGGATGCGACCGCGGCGATGACATCGGCGCCGGAATCGAATTTGCGCCAGTCGATGGCGGCGTTGGTAGCCTTTTCATAGGCACCATCGGCCTGCGGCACCTTGGAGGGTTCGACCACCGTCTGGTAGCCGATGGTGATCTTGAGGTCGTCGGCAAAAGCCGGGCCGAGGAAGGCGGCGCCGGCAAGTGCGGCCGTAGACAGGAGAAGGATGCGTCGCGAAATGGTGGTGGACATCAAGGGCTCCATGAAACAGGGGAAAACCGGATTGCTTCATGATAGTCCGCTAATTCTATGGTTCTTGTAGAGTTAAATTCTTCTAGCGGGGCCGGATTTGTTGGAAAAAGCTGCCGGTGCCGAGGTCCCCAGGCGGATTTGGCGGCTATGGCGCTTCAAGAGTGGCGAGATCATCACGTTCGGGAAGCTCCAGCCACCGCTACGGCCTCCGATCGCGAACGAGAATTCACGTTGCAGCCGCTTGAAAGGCAAATCCATGCTTCAGATGGATTGGAATTTAAAAACGTGTTCCGCCTGTTCGCGTTTAAGT
>NZ_VFWS01000663.1:0-1039 GCF_006443065.1 Mesorhizobium sp. B1-1-5
CGCTATGGCGAGACCATGGACGGGGTTCGCGCCGCGATAGAGGCCATGCGCGGGCAAATCTCTGCTGGCATGGACCGGACAGCCCTGCTCGGCGCCATGCCGGCAGGCGCGGCGCGCAACGCCATCGATTGCGCCTTGTGGGACCTGGAAGCCAAGATCAGCGGCAAGGCGGTGGCGGACGTAGTCTGGCCGGCTCCTTTGCATCAGCTCGAGACGGCCTACACGCTGTCGCTGGGCGAACCCGAGGCGATGGCGGCGCAGGCCCGTGCCAACGCGGCGCGCCCGCTGCTCAAAGTCAAGATCGGCGGCGACAACGACATTGCGCGCATCCGCGCGGTCCGGCAGGCCGCGCCCGGCAGCCGCATCATCCTCGACGCCAACGAGGGCTGGAACGACGACACCATCGCCGCGAACCTCGCCTTTGCCGCCGAGCAAGGCATCGCGCTTATCGAACAGCCGCTGCCGGCGGGCCATGACGGCATCCTGCGCCACATCGCGCATCCGGTGCCGATCTGCGCGGACGAGAGCGTGCATGAGGCGGGGGATCTGGCCGCGCTCGCCGGTCTCTACGATGCCGTCAACATCAAGCTCGACAAGTCGGGCGGGCTGACGGCGGCGCTCGTGCTGCGCGACCGCGCCCGCGAACTGGGTTTCGGCGTCATGGTCGGCTGCATAGTCGGCACGTCGCTGGCGATGGCGCCGGCGGTGCTGCTCGCCCAGGACGCCGATTTCGTCGACCTCGACGGACCGCTGCTGCTTGCGCGGGATCGTGTGCCCGGCCTCGCCTATGAGGGATCCTTGGTTTCACCGCCCGATCCGGCGCTTTGGGGCTGAGCGCGCCGCGAGTCCGACCAGCACCAGGCCGATGATCGCGATCGGGATCATGGCCAGGAAGCCGTCGACCCCGAAACGGTCGTAGAGCGGGCCGGAGGCGAGCGTCACGGCGGCCATGAAGAAGCCGTTGAAGCAATAGGCGCCGCCCTGTGCGGCACCGGTGCGCTCTTCAGCGACCGGTTCGCCTCTCATGTTCTGCAGGCCG
>NZ_VFWS01000664.1:0-1038 GCF_006443065.1 Mesorhizobium sp. B1-1-5
CGCTCATCGGCGGCGCCATCCTCCTGCTCACCCGCGCCATCAAACCAGAGCGCATCTATCGCGAAATCGACGGGCCATTGCTGTTCATGTTCGCCGGCCTGTTCATCGTGGTTGCCGGCGCCGAACGAACGCTGCTGACACCGGACATCGTCGCATCGGCCAAGAACCTCGGGCTGGACGACGTCTGGCGCCTGTCGGGCTTCACCGCGGTGCTCTCCAACATAATGAGCAACGTGCCGGCCGTGCTGGCGCTGCGGCCCTTCATCCCCGGCCTGGAAAACCCCGCGCGCGCCTGGCTGGTCGTCGCCATGAGCTCGACGCTGGCCGGCAATTTCACGCTCCTGGGCTCGGTCGCCAATCTGATCGTTGCCGAACAGGCGCGCGCCGCCGGCACGTCGCTGTCGTTCGGCGCTTTCTTCAAAGTCGGCCTGCCATTGACGCTGCTGACGCTGGCGGCTGGCACGGCATGGCTGGCGCTCTGATCCCTGGCGCGACTGTTCCGTGCTCAATTGCTGCGGAGTGACGGGTGCTCCGGAGTGACGGGGCTTGGTATTTGCGGCCAAGTCCCGCCACCGGCCCAGATTTTCAGGGCGCCACTACCAATCGGCCTTTCATGTTGGGATGGAAGCGGCAGAAATAATCAACCGCTCCCGCCGTCTTGAGGGTCAGTTTTCCCTTCGCCTTCGGCGGGATCATCACCTCCCAGCCGCCCTTCACCGTGGCGGTGTGGGCGAATGCGTCCTTGTTCACCCACTCGAGCGTGTCGCCGACCCTGGCCTCGACGCTTGCGGGCGAGAAGACGAGCTTGTCGATCGTCACCTCGATCGTCGCTGCCGGCGCCGGGCCGGCGGCAAGCACCAGCGCCAGCCAGGCAAGGAGCGGTCGGATCAGCACGGCCGCTTTCATTTCAACATGCCGGCGACATGTTCGGCATGCTGCTCATGCCCCTGGAAGATCTTGAGGCCGGTTTCGAGCAGGCTCTTCAGCTCGGCATTGCTGGCCGACGGAATGAGCAGGGTTTCGAGCGCTCCATTGACC
>NZ_VFWS01000665.1:0-1035 GCF_006443065.1 Mesorhizobium sp. B1-1-5
CCTGTCGGTCGCCATCGTCAGGTTGCTGGCGACCGACAGGATCGACACCAGGCCCTCGCGCTTCGTGCGCCTGTTTCACATCCGCGGCGGTGCCGAGCGGCAGGCTGTGATGCAGATGGTGCGGGAACTCGCAATCAAGGTCGCCGACCCGGCGCAGGAGGTCTCGTCGCTGTCGGGCGGCAACCAACAGAAGGTGGTGATCGGCAAGGCGCTGCTCACCGGACCGAAAGTGCTTCTGATGGACGAGCCCAGCCGCGGCATCGATGTCGGCGCCAAGGCCGATGTCTTCCGCACCATGCGCAAGCTTTCGCGCGACGGGCTGGGCATCCTGTTCGCCACCTCGGACCTCGACGAGGTGATGGCGCTGTCCGACCGCATCGCGGTGATGAGCAATGGCAGATTGACCGGCATGTTCGACCGCGCCGAAGCGACGGAGGCGACGATGATGACGAGGCCCTTGATCACCATCTGCCAGAACGAGCTCACGCCCATCATCACCAGCCCGTCCGAAAGGATGCCGATGACGAAGGCGCCGACGATGGTGCCGCCGATCGTGCCGCGGCCGCCCGACATCGAAGTGCCGCCAAGCACCGCCGCGGCGATGGCGTTGAGCTCAAAGCTCTCGCCCGTCGCCGGATGCGAGGCCATCAGCTCCGACGAGATGATCAGCCCGACGATTGCCGCGCAGAAGCCGGAGAACATGTAGACGAACATCTTGACCATATTAACGCGCACGCCCGAGATGCGCGCGGCGCGCTCATTGCCGCCGACGGCGAAGATGTGGCGGCCAAGCGGCGTGTAGCGGGCGAGATAGGCCGCCCCCAGCGCCACCACGATCAGGATCCAGATCGAGACCGGCAGGCCGAGCAGCCGGCCGGCACCCAGGAAGCCGAAGCCGGTGGTGCCGAGTTCCGGCTTGCCGACGAGATTGGGGAAAGTGCGGCCGTCGGAGGAAAGCAGCGCGAAGCCGCGCGCCACATAGAGCACGCCGAGCGTGTCGATGAAGGGCGCGACGTTGAGCCTGGTGATCAGCAG
>NZ_VFWS01000666.1:0-1034 GCF_006443065.1 Mesorhizobium sp. B1-1-5
TCGGCTACAACCGTTCGCGGCAGACGGCCGACGATCTGGTTTCGTCATTGGCGTACGGCGATCACTTCGTCGCCGAGGCAACCGTGACGGACAGCGATTGCCTCGCGCGCCTCGCTGGTCAGATCGAGAAAAGCTTTGGCCGGCTGGATGTCCTGGTCAATTGCGCCGGGACAACCCGCTTCGTGCCACATCCGGATCTCGACAGCCTGGACGATGAATTGATCGACCGCATCTTCAGCGTCAACGTGCGCGGTGTGATTGCTGCGACGCGGGCCATGCGGCCGCTGCTCGATCGCACCGGCAGCGGGGTTGTTGTCAACATCTCGTCGATCGCAGGGGTCACCGCCATGGGAAGCAACGTCGCCTATTGTGCGTCGAAAGCCGCTGTCGATAATCTGACCAAGTCGCTGGCGCGTGCCCTGGCCCCGAGAATCAGGGTCGTGTCGGTCTCGCCCGGCGTCGTCGACACCGACTTCATCAAGGGCCGTGACGAATCCTGGCGGGACGAACAGGCAAGCCGGACGCCGCTGGGGCGGCTGGGCACGCCCGACGATGTCGCCGAGGCGGTTTTGGCGGCTGCGACCCATCTCCGTTTCGTGACCGGCGTTATCATTCCGGTCGACGGCGGTCGGCCCCTGGCCTAGAGCCCGGGACAGGATCAGGTCGAACGGACCTCGTTTCTACGCGTGGCCGCCAATCATCGATCTGCGGTCAAGAAGTGCCCGCGCCCGCTGATCGATCTAATCCTCCAGCAGATAGCCTGTCCGGTGGGCGAGGGGCTTTTGGCCCACCACCTTGGCAATGACCTGATTGGCGGCGACAAGTTTCTTCAGCCTTCGCGTCACCACGAGCCCGTCGGTGCGCGCCCGTACCGTCACGCGCGCCTCGCGGCCCAGCGAAGAAGGCACGATGATGTCCGCGATCGGCTGTCCACAAGTGACGCGTTCACCCAGTTCGGCGCGGTAGACGATGACACCGAACGCGGGCGTGCGAACCACATCGCTCGCATCGAAGCCGGTTATCTCGCAAAGCGC
>NZ_VFWS01000667.1:0-1032 GCF_006443065.1 Mesorhizobium sp. B1-1-5
CAGACCACAGGCAGGCCGAAGGTCATTGCCTCACTTCGACGGCGGAAGAAGTAAGTCATGGCATTCTCTTCGATCTTGCGAGTGCAAACAGGCGGTCTGTTTACGAGACCAGGAAAGATCGCACTTTCGCCCCATCACACGTACATGGCAAGGCGCGACAAGGATACGCTACGGTCATTCCCGTCGCTACCGGGAACGACCGCCCCCCTTCGAAAGCGAGAACGCCGTCTCCAGCACCGCGGCGAGGAAGCAGATGCGCAGCGGCTCGACCAGGATGCCGGTGGAGGAATCCTGGAACGGGCTGCCGAACAACAGCGTCACGCCATGCGACAGGATCTGCCAGACGTCGAGCTCGTGCGGGCCGATCAGCCGCGTCGCGCCGAGCCACAGCCAGGCCGCGCCCCAGTCGAGCAGGCGATAGCCGACGATCAGCGTACACAGCAATACGAGGCTGGAACTCACCGTCAGCCGCACGCCATTGGCGATCGGCAGATAGCGCGAGCGGTAGCCGGCGACGAAATGCTCGACGAAATCGCGCAGGAATTTCGGCAGGCCGGCATAGCGCTTGCCGACGCGTTCCAGCCGGCCGTGCACGCGCATCAGTGCCGTATCGTCGCGCACATCATAGCCATAGATCAGCGCCGCCATCACCAGCCAGATCAGCGGCAAGAGCATGTAGAAGAACAGGTTGACGGCGATCGTCGAGGGCGCGATCGAGGTGATCTCGACCGGCACCATCGGCGCGGCCGTCGCCGCCGGCACCGGGCTCGCCAGCCCGTCGGCCGACGCCTGCAGAACCGACCAGAAATTGCGGCTCATCAGCCATTGCAGCGCGCTGTCCTTCCAGCGGCTGATGACGTAGAGGCCGACGAAGATCCAGTTGGTCTCGCAGATCACCACCACGATCTGCCAGAACGAGGCGGCGCCCGTTTTCGCCTGCATGAACTTGGCCAGCCGGCGCACCAGCCAGGACACCGCCACCGAGACCAGCAGCCAGCGCGAATCCAGCACGTCCAGAACATTGGCGCTCTG
>NZ_VFWS01000668.1:0-1029 GCF_006443065.1 Mesorhizobium sp. B1-1-5
CTTTTCCATCGACTCTTTCCGCCCTTTGAGGGCGCTTTACCAGGACCGCAGCCGCGCCAGCCACGACGTGCGCGAGATCGCCACCGCCCATGTCAGGGCGATCGAGGAGAAGGTGCGCGAGCTGCAGGCGATGCGATCGACCCTGCAGAAGCTCGTCCAGGCCTGCCATGGCGACGACCGGCCGGACTGCCCGATCATCGATGACATTGCGGGAACCGCGCCGCTCGGCGATAAATCCGTCACGGTCGCATAGATCCGTGCCGGCCAGGCCCGAGCCTCTCGGCTACGGGGGGGAGGATGCCGATGGCCTCGATGACTGTCGAACTGCACAATGTCGAAGGCACCGAAGCCGCCATGGGCTGGGCCGGCGGCCACACGATCGTCGTCGACCGGCACGAGGGCAAGGCCGGCGGCATGGGCCTGGGCTTCAATGGCGGCCAGCTGCTGGCGCTGGCGATTGGCGGCTGCTTCTGCAACGACCTTCGCTATGTCGCCGACGAGATCGGCGTGAAACTCGGCAGGATCGCCGTCTCGGTGAGGCTTGATCTCGACGGCAAGCCCCTGCTGGCGACCGCAGCAAGGATGACGGTTTCCTGCGAGACCTTGGACGGGTCCGATCCCCAAAGGATCATTGACCGTGCCAGCGCGGTTTCGACGGTCAGCAACTCGTTGCGCCAGGGCGTGCCGGTTACGATCGAAACGACGGGGCCTGGTCGCTCATAAACGCCAGGACTTCTCCCGCGCCGTAGGTCGTCCCGCCACGTTCACCCATCACGGAAAGGGAAGGTGGCCATACGGTTCTCCGTGCCTGCTCATGCCATCGAGCACCCATTGATTTGGGTGGCCACCAAATGAGCGGTACGGGTTCAAATCATGAACAAAATCTGGCATGGTCCCGTCATGCCAATCATCTCACCGATTCCCCTGAACCCGCTCATCGATGGCCGCCAGTTGATGGCGCTTTACCAGGACCGCAGCCGCGCCAGCCACGACGTGCGCGAGATCGCCACCGCCCATGTCAGGGCGATC
>NZ_VFWS01000669.1:0-1029 GCF_006443065.1 Mesorhizobium sp. B1-1-5
TCATGACACCAGCCCGCGTTCTTCGAGTTCGCGTTTCATGTCGGCGCCGCGATCGATGGCAATCGTGTTGCGCACCCAGGAAACGAAGTCGCCGAGGGAATTCTCCAACTGCCGCCCTGGTTCGAAACCCAGCAGTTCGCGCGCCTTGGAAATGTCGGCGAAGCAGTTGCGAATGTCACCGGAACGCGCTTTGCCGAGCAGCTCGGGCGAGCTGTCCGGCGTTCCCATGGCCTCGGCCAGCAGCCGCGCGACATCGCGGATCGCATAAGCCCGGCCGCTTCCGATGTTGATGACGTGGCCTTTTGCCTGGCGTTGCTCCAGTGCCAGGCGAAAGGCGCGGGCGACGTCACGTACATGAACGAAATCGCGCTTCTGCTGGCCATCTTCGAAGATCATCGGCCGCTTGCCGTTGGCCAGACGCGAGGCGAAGTTGGCCAGCACGCCGGTATAGGGGTTTGAAAGCGCCTGTCCGGCGCCGAAAACGTTGAACAGGCGCAGCGCCACCGCATCGACGCCATAGGCTTCGCCGAAGATCAGCACGGCGCGTTCCTGGGCATATTTCGTCAATGCATAGATGGAGGCGAGATCGATCGGCTTTTCTTCGTCTGTCGGCAACGGCGAGAGAGGTTCACCGTCCGCCGACAAGGGATCCCACTGTCCGCCTTTGAGGTCGTTGGCCTTGCGCCGGGCGTTGCCGACGCGCCGGCCGTCGTCCTGCTGCTCGTCTGGATGGTCGTTCCGCTGGCGCTCACGCTCTGGTTCTCCTTCCAGCAGTACAATCCGCTCAATCCGATCCGCGACGGCTTCGTCGGCTTCTCCAATTACGCGTTGTTCTATTCCAACCCGGCCTTCCTGCAATCGATCCTGAACACGCTGCTGATCGTCGTCAGCGTGCTTGTGATCACCGTGGTCGGAGGCATCCTGCTGGCGCTTTTGATCGACCAGCCGATGTGGGGCCAGGGCATCGTGCGCATCCTCGTCATCTCGCCGTTCTTCGTCATGCCGCCGGTCGCGGCGCTGGTCTGGAAG
>NZ_VFWS01000067.1:0-26772 GCF_006443065.1 Mesorhizobium sp. B1-1-5
TCGGCGAAGCCGAGACGGAGTGGGGGTCGACCAGCGCTACATAAGACAATGCATGCGCCAAGCTGCCATGCACGCTAGCGCCAGAGACAGCTGCTCGGAAATGTGTGCCGTAGCCCGTTTCACGGGGAGAAGGTGCCCGAAGAGCGGATGAGGGGCGGCGCCGACGTCTGAAGCTGCTCAGAGCCCCAGTTGCGCCCGCAGCTCCTCGGCGCTGTTGATGACGATCGCGCCGGCCGGGCCTTCCATCGGCGCCTCCGGCCAGAAGATCGTCTTCATGCCCGCCGCCAGTCCGGCCATGGCGCCTGTCAGGCTGTCGTCGACGGCAAAAGCATCCGCCGGATCGACGCCGGCGAGATAGGCGGCGCGCAGGAACGGTTCGGGAAGCGGCTTGCCGTCGATCACGTCGTTGCGGCTGACCGTCATCATGCCCGGATAGGTGAGGCCGACGGCGCGCAGATTGGCGTCGACGATCAGCCGGTCGGAGTTGGACACCACCGCCTGCTCGACGCCGAGCGCGCGCAATTCGTTGAACACCTCGATCGCGCCGGGGCGGGGCTTCAGCGTTTCGGCCAGCGGCAAATAGTGGTCGTATTTGCGCACGATCCAGTCGTCGAAAGGCAGGGCGAGGCCGAACTCGTCGCGCAGCATTTCGTAGACCGGCCATGCCGCGATGCCCAGCACGCGCTGATGCAGGTCGGGCGGCGGGGCGATGCCGACGCTGCGCAGCGCCGCCACAAGTGCCGCCTCGTGCAGCGGCTCGCTGTCGACCAGCGTCCCGTCCATATCCCAGAAAACGGCTTTCGGCACCATGCGCGGCTCCCTTCGCCGATCCCCTTAATCGGTTTCCCGGTGGAGATAAACCGTCCCGCCGGCAAATGGTTGGGCAAGCGGCGGATTGATCCTTCGGGGGTCGGGAAAGCTTCCAAGCAATTGCTCTTTCGATAGACAATTGCGCGTTGGCGCAATCGCTGTAAGCTATTGGCGCCCGTTTCAACATTCTTGCGGGCTGGGAGGCAGGACGTGAATTCGCGACAGGAAATCGGCAGCACCAGGTTGGACGACGCCGCGCGCGCCGGCTGGCTCTATTATGTTGCCGGCAACACGCAGGACCAGATCGCCGCCAAACTGGGCATCTCCAGGCAGACGGCGCAGCGGCTGGTATCGCTCGCCATGTCGGAGGGCCTGATCAAGGTGCGGGTCGATCATCCGATCGCCAACTGTCTGGACCTTGCCGCGCGGCTGAAGTCGCGTTTCGCCCTCGACCTTGTCGAAGTGGTGCCGAGCGATCCGACCTCGAGCTCGACGACGATCGGCATCGCCGAGGCGGCCGCGGCCGAGATCGAACGCCGGCTGCGCTCCGAGGCTCCCATCGTCATGGCGATCGGCACCGGGCGCACGCTGAAGGCGGCGATCGAGCAACTGCCGCCGATGGAATGCCCGCAGCACAAGGTCGTGTCGTTGACCGGCAACATCTCGCCCGACGGCTCGGCCGCCTTCTACAACGTCATCTTCACCATGGCCGACCGCGTCAAGGCGCGGTCCTTCCCGATGCCGCTGCCGGTCATTGCGTCCTCGCCGGAGGAGCGCGAGATGCTGCTCAACCAGCCGATGATCCAGCCTACATTGGCGCTGGCGGCCGAGGCCGATGTCACCTTCGTCGGCATCGGCGACCTCGGGCCCAAGGCCCCGCTCTACGAGGACGGCTTCATTTCCGAAAGCGAGTTGAAGGCGCTGCAGAAGGCCGGCGGCATCGCCGAGATCGTCGGCTGGGTGTACGACCGCGAAGGCCGCATGATCGAAGGCATCACCAACGATCGCGTGTCTTCCGCCGCGCTGCCGTCGCGGGAAAGGTCGCTGGTCATCGCTCTGGCCATGGGCGAACGCAAGCTGGCTGGCATCCTGGCCGCCGTCAACCGCCGGCTGGTCAACGGCCTCATCACCGACGAACGCACGGCCGAAGCACTGCTTGCCGGCTGATTGCCAATAAAAAGCGCCGGCTATTGCGAGCGGCCGCGCGGATCGTTGCCGTCGAGAAAACCCATGTCGCGCTGCAGATGTTCGGAAAATTCCCGGACATCGAGATAGCCGCGCCTGCGGCCCGAAAACCTTGCAAATTCCCGCACGAGCGTGAAAGACCAGCCTTGTGCCGGGGTGGAAACGAGCTTTTCCTGAACCGTGACCATGGTCGTCAGCCTTCGCTTGAGCAATTCCAGGAAAAGTGTGAGCGGTTTTCCGTCCGGAATTGCGTAAAATCAGAGAGTTAGAGCGATTTGCCGTTTCCGTGAAACGGCGAAGCGCTCTGGCGCTTGAACTGGATTGATCGTCGACCCCAAATATCGGTCTGGCCGGTTCGTGCTTCCAATCAAACCTCGATCATGACCCATAAGGAGGCCTTATGCCCGATCTCAGCTCTCCGCAGCTTGCGCCCCTGCCGCCGCTGCAGGCGATTCGGGTGTTCGAGGCGGTGGCCAGGCACCTATCCTTCACCAAGGCCGCGCAGGAGCTGGGCATGACCCAGGCGGCCGCGAGCTACCAGATCAAGCTGCTCGAGGAGCGTATCGGCGCGCCGCTGTTCCTGCGCCGCCCGCGGCAGATCGAGTTGACCGAGCCCGGCCAGCGCCTGGCGCCCGCCGTCAGCGAAGCCTTCGCCATTCTGGGCCAGGCCTATGCCGCGGCGCGCGGCGGCGCCGACGGCCTGCTCTGCATCACCACCGTGCTGACCTTTGCCTCGAACTGGCTGGCGCAGCATCTGGGAGCGTTCCAGCTCGCGCATCCGGCACTTGCCGTGCGGCTCGACACGTCGAGCCGCCTGACCGATTTCGCGCGCGAGGATGTCGATCTCGCCATCCGTTCCGGCGGCGGCAAATGGCCGGGCCTGGAGGCGCATAAGCTGCTCGATGCCGATTTCACCCCTATGCTGAGCCCCAAGCTCGCGGCGAGCATCGGCGGCGTCAAGGAGCCGGCGGACCTGTTGCGCCTGCCGATCCTCGACCCCGGCGACATCTGGTGGACGCAATGGTTCGAGGCCGCCGGCGTGACCGGGCATGACCTCGCCAAACGGCCGGGCTCCAGCATGGGCGCGCAGGCCTATGAAGCGAACGCGGCCATGGCCGGCCATGGCGTTGCGATCCTGACCCGGGCGTTGTTCAAAAACGAGATCGCCGACGGCCGCCTGGTCCAGCCCTTCGACCTGGTCGGCGACGACGGCCATGCCTATTGGCTGGTTTATCCAACGGCACGCCGCAACGTGCCGAAGATCCGCGCCTTCCGCGATTGGCTCCTGGCCGAGATCGCCTGCCCGTAAGCGAATCGACCTGACTTTCCTCCTCCCTAGGACACCGGCGCGTCGCCCGACCGGGGTCGCGCGGCGTCATTTCTGCTGCGCTGCAGCACAGATTCAGGCTTGACATAATTCACGCCAAGTGAGTAATTGCCCACAGCCAAGGCAAATGCTCATCTTGGTTTATGGGAGGAATTTGATGAAACTTCGCACGCTCACCCTGGGCCTGTTGTCGGCCAGCGCCCTCGCTTTCGCCGCGCATGCCGAATCCATCACCATCGCCACCGTCAACAATGGCGACATGGTCCGCATGCAGAAGCTGACGGACGACTTCACCAAGGCCAACCCCGACATCCAGCTCAACTGGGTCACGCTTGAAGAGAACGTGCTGCGCGAGCGCGTCACGACCGATATCGCCACCAAGGGCGGCCAGTACGACGTCATGACCATCGGCACCTACGAGGTTCCGATCTGGGCGAAGCAGAGCTGGCTCCTGCCGCTCGACAAGCTCGGCGACGACTATGACGTCAAGGACATCATCCCGGCCATCGCCGGCGGTCTTTCGGTCGACGGCAAGCTCTATGCCGCGCCCTTCTACGGCGAGAGCTCCTTCGTCATGTACCGCAAGGACCTGATGGAGAAAGCGGGCTTGAAGATGCCCGACGCGCCGACCTGGGACTTCATCAAGCAGGCCGCCGACAAGATGACCGACCGCGCCAACGGCGTGAACGGCGTGTGCCTGCGCGGCAAGGCCGGCTGGGGCGAGAATATGGCCTTCCTCACCGCCACGTCGAACTCCTTCGGCGCCCGCTGGTTCGACGAGAACTGGAAGCCGCAATTCGATCAGCCGGAATGGAAGAACACGCTGCAGTTCTATGTCGACCTGATGAAGGCCGACGGTCCGGAAGGCGCTTCGTCCAACGGCTTCAACGAGAACCTGGCACTATTCCAGCAGGGCAAGTGCGGCATGTGGATCGACGCCACCGTCGCGGCGTCCTTCGTCTCCGATCCGAAGGCCTCGCAGGTCGCCGACAAGGTCGGCTACGCGCTGGCGCCCGACAATGGCCTCGGCAAGCGCGGCAATTGGCTGTGGGCATGGTCGCTGGCGATCCCCGCCGGCACCCAGAAGGCCGATGCCGCCGAGAAGTTCGTCTCCTGGGCAACCAGCAAGCATTATGCCGAGCTGGTCGCTTCCAAGGAAGGCTGGGCCAACGTTCCTCCGGGCACGCGCTCCTCGCTTTACGCCAATCCGGAATATCAGAAGGCGGCGCCGTTCGCGAAGATGACGCTGGACTCCATCAACGCCGCCGACCCGACGCATCCGACGGTCAAGCCGGTGCCCTATGTCGGCGTGCAGTTCGTCGCCATTCCTGAATTCCAGGGCCTCGGCACCACTGTCGGCCAGCTCTTCTCGGCCGCCCTTGCCGGCCAGTCGAGCGTCGACGACGCGCTCAAGCAGGCTCAGGACGCCGCCACCGCGACGATGACCGAAGGCGGCTACATCAAGTAAGGCTCCTCCCGGTGCCGAACGCCGGTCGCCCATCATGACCGGCAAGGGGCCGCCCGAAACCCAGTTCGGGCGGCCACCTTCAAAATCGGGAAAATTCTGGCACAACGCTGAAAATCCGGCTGACATTGGGAGGGTGACCGTCATGGCTACTCAGCAAACCCGTTCGCTTGCCCGTTTCATGATGGCGCCATCGGTGATCCTGCTGTTTGTCTGGATGATCGTGCCGTTGCTGTTCACGCTGTGGTTCTCGTTCCTGCAATACAATCCGCTGAACCCGATCCGCGACGGCTTCGTCGGTCTCTCCAACTACAAGCTGTTCTACGACAATCCAGCCTTTTTCGCCGCTATTCTCAACACGCTGACCATCGTCGTGGCGGTCCTGCTGATCACCATCATCGGCGGCATTCTTCTTGCGCTGCTGCTCGATCAGCCGATCTGGGGCCAGGGGATCGTGCGAATCCTGGTCATCTCGCCGTTCTTCGTCATGCCGCCGGTCGCGGCGCTGGTCTGGAAGAACATGATCATGCACCCGCAATATGGCGTCTTCGCCGACATTGCGCGCTTCTTCGGCGCCCAGCCGATCGACTGGTTCGGGCAGCACCCGCTGACGGCGGTGATCATCATCGTCGCCTGGCAATGGTTGCCCTTCGCAACGCTGATCCTGCTCACCTCGCTGCAGTCGCTCGACGGCGAGCAGAAGGAGGCGGCCGAGATGGACGGGGCCGGCTTCCTCAGCCGCTTCTGGTATCTGACGCTGCCGCACATGTCGCGCGCCATCACCGTCGTCATCCTGATCCAGACGATCTTCCTGCTCTCGATCTATGCCGAGATCCTGGTCACCACCAATGGCGGCCCGGGCTACGCCTCCACCAACCTGCCCTTCCTCGTCTATCAGAAGGCGCTGCTGGAGTTCAAAATCGGCCAGGCCTCCGCCGGTGGCGTGATCGCCGTCATTCTCGCCAACATCGTTGCCTTCTTCGCCATGCGCGCCGTCGGCAAGAACCTCGACAAATAGGGGGAGACGATGCCGCTTGCGCTGAACCGCCCCCACTCCGTCCCGCTGCGCGGGACACCTCTCCCCCGGGCCGGGGGAGAGGAAACGCCTGCATCGAAGCCGCGCCCTTCCTCTACCCCGTCGAACGGGGGAGAGGTGGTTTGCGCAGCAAACCGGAGTGGGGGTCGACCCTGCCGCCAACATCGCCGATACGGGAGGACCTGACATGGCACGCGCAGTCACCACCCAGCACAAGACCATTGCCACGGCCGCGGCCTGGATCGTCGCCCTGCTGATTTTCTTTCCGATCCTTTACACGATCATCACTTCGTTCAAGTCCGAGCAGGAGGCGATCCAGGGCTTTGCCCTGATCCCGTCCGGCACCACGGAAAGCTACGCCGAGGTGCAGGCGCAGAGCGGTTATTTCAAGTTCTTCCTGAACTCGGTGATCCTCTCGGTCGGCTCGACCATCCTGGCGCTGCTGATCGCGGTCCCGGCTGCATGGTCTATGGCCTTCTCGCCGACCAAGCGCACCAAGGACATCCTGATGTGGATGTTGTCCACCAAGATGATGCCGGCCGTCGCGGTGCTGTTCCCGATCTACCTGATCTTCCGCGACACCGGCCTGCTCGACAGCCGCATCGGCCTCACCGTGATGCTGATGCTGATCAACCTGCCGATCGTGGTCTGGATGCTTTACACCTACTTCCGCGAGATCCCGGGCGAGATCCTCGAGGCGGCGCGCATGGACGGCGCCTCGCTGTGGAACGAGATCATCTATGTGCTGACGCCGATGGCGGTGCCCGGCATCGCCTCGACCATGCTGCTCAACATCATCCTGGCCTGGAACGAGGCGTTCTGGACCATCCGGCTCACCACCACCAATGCCGCCCCGCTGACGGCCTTCATCAGCTCCTTCTCCAGTCCGCAAGGCCTGTTCTGGGCAAAGCTTTCTGCGGCCTCGACGTTGGCGATCGCGCCGATCCTGATCATGGGCTGGTTCAGCCAGAAGCAGCTGGTGCGCGGCCTTACCTTCGGCGCCGTGAAGTAACAACGCCCAAGCGGCGGACGACGAAGACCATCCCCGGGAGGAAGCCATGGGAAACATCACGCTCAAGAACGTCTCCAAGTCCTTCGGGTCGACGGTGATCATTCCGGACATCGACCTCAATATCGAGGACGGCGAGTTCGTCGTGTTCGTCGGCCCATCGGGTTGCGGCAAGTCCACGCTGCTCAGGCTGATCGCCGGGCTCGAGGACACCAGCGGCGGCACCATCAGCATCGACGGCCGCGACGTCACCCGCGAGGCGCCGGCCAAGCGCAAGCTTGCCATGGTGTTCCAGTCCTACGCGCTCTATCCGCATATGACGGTCGCCAAGAACATCGCCTTCCCGTTGAAGATGGCCGGCGAGGACCAGGCGACCATCGACAGGAAGGTGAAGGACGCCGCGCGTGTCCTCAACCTCACCAATTATCTCGAGCGCCGCCCAGGCCAGCTGTCCGGCGGCCAGCGCCAGCGCGTCGCCATCGGCCGCGCCATCGTGCGCCAGCCCTCGGCCTTCCTGTTCGACGAGCCGCTGTCCAACCTCGATGCCGCGCTTCGCGGCACCATGCGCCTGGAGATCAGCGAGCTGCACCATCAGCTGAAGACGACGATGATCTACGTCACCCATGACCAGGTCGAAGCCATGACCATGGCTGACAAGATCGTCGTGCTCAATGCCGGCAATATCGAGCAGGTCGGCTCGCCGATGGAGCTTTACAAGACGCCGAAGAACCTCTTCGTCGCCGGTTTCATCGGCTCGCCCAAGATGAACCTCATCGAAGGCGCGCCGGCCGACAAATATGGCGCCAAGACCATCGGCATCCGGCCCGAGCATCTCAACATCTCGACCACGGCCGGCGACTGGAAGGCGACGGTGGGCGTTGCCGAGCATCTCGGCTCCGACACCTTCCTGCACGTTCAGGCGGACGGCATCGGCACCGTCAATGTGCGGGCCGACGGCGAGGTCGCGGTGAGGCACGGCGATACCGTCTATCTGACCCCCGACAAGACCAAGCTCCATCGCTTCGGCGCCGACGGCAAGGCGCTGGTGCAGTGAGGTTGAAAGGCAAATCGGCGCTGATCACCGGATCGGCGCGCGGCATCGGCAGGGCCTTCGCCGAAGCCTATGTTCGCGAAGGCGCGACGGTGGCGATTGCCGACATCGACCTGGAAGCCGCGCAAGCGACGGCGAAAGCGATCGGTCCTGCCGCTTATGCAGTCCGGCTCGACGTTACCAACCAGGCTTCGATCGAGGCAGCGGTGAAGGCGGTCGAGGCCAAGACCGGCGGCCTCGACGTGCTGATCAACAACGCGGCGATCTTCGACCTGGCGCCGATCGTCGAGATCACCAAGGCAAGCTACGAAAAACTGTTCTCCGTCAATGTCGCCGGCACGCTGTTCATGCTGCAGGCGGCTGCCCGTTCGATGATAGCGCGTGGCAAAGGCGGCAGGATCATCAATATGGCGAGCCAGGCCGGCCGGCGCGGCGAGCCGCTGGTCGCGGTCTACTGCGCCACCAAGGCCGCCGTCATCTCGCTGACGCAGTCGGCCGGGCTCGACCTGATCAAGCATCGCATCAACGTCAACGGCATAGCGCCGGGTGTCGTCGACAGCGACATGTGGGACCAGGTCGATGCGCTCTTCGCAAAATATGAGAACCGGCCCAAGGGCGAGAAGAAGCGGCTGGTCGGCGAAGGCGTGCCTTACGGCCGCATGGGCAAGCCGGAAGATCTCGCCGGCATGGCCGTGTTCCTCGCCAGCGACGAGGCCGAATACATTGTCGCCCAGACCTACAATGTCGACGGCGGCCAATGGATGAGTTGAGGGGGAGGCGCTTCTCTTCTTTCCTCCGGAGAAGACGCCATGGGGCAGATGAGGGGCAGCATACTGGAATACCGGGTGTTGCCCCTCATCCTCGCCATCCGCAGGAGGCGGAACAGTCGGGCGGCAGATCGGCCAAAGGGTAAATGAGATGACCGTGAAACTCTCTTCCTCGAACCTCGCCATGCTGCCGGCCAAGGTCGCCGGCCCGAACTATGACCGCTCCACCCTGAAGGCGGGCATCGTCCATTTCGGCGTCGGCAACTTCCACCGCTCGCATCAGGCGGTCTATCTCGACGACCTGTTCGGCACCGGCGAGGGCCACGACTGGGCGTTGATCGGCGCCGGCGTGTTCGAAGGCGAGAAGATCGGCCGCTCCAGGCTCGAGGAGCAGGATTGGCTGACCACGGTGGTTGAGCAGGATCAGGGTCATATGAGCGCCCGCGTCACCGGCGCGATGATCGATTTCCTGATGCCCGGCGATGCGGCCGCGACCATCGAGCGGCTTGCCGATCCGGCGATCAA
This sequence comes from Mesorhizobium sp. B1-1-5, assembly GCF_006443065.1. Taxonomy (NCBI): domain Bacteria; kingdom Pseudomonadati; phylum Pseudomonadota; class Alphaproteobacteria; order Hyphomicrobiales; family Phyllobacteriaceae; genus Mesorhizobium; species Mesorhizobium sp. B1-1-5. The sequence continues at coordinate 9,176 of NZ_VFWS01000067.1, forward strand.
GATCGTGTCGCTGACCATCACCGAGGGGGGCTATTTCATCGACCCGGCTTCCGGCAGGTTCAACCCGGCCCATCCCGATATCGTCGCCGACGCGCAGCCGGGTGCCACGCCTAAGACCGTCTTCGGCATCATCCTTGCCGGGCTGCTGCGTCGGCGCGCCGACGGCATCGTGCCGTTCACCGTCATGTCCTGCGACAACATTCCCCATAACGGCCACGTCACCTCCGACGGCGTCATCGGCCTTGCGCGGCTGATCGACGAGGACCTCGCCAAATGGGTGGAGGACACGGTCGCCTTCCCGAATGGCATGGTCGATCGCATCACCCCTGCCACCACCGACCGCGAGCGCAAGATCCTCGCCGACGATTTCGGGCTGGAGGACAATTGGCCGGTGTTCTGCGAGCCGTTCAAGCAATGGGTGCTGGAGGACCGTTTCACCGCCGGCCGCCCAGCGTTGGAAAAGGTCGGCGTGCAATTCGTCGACGACGTCTCGCCTTACGAGCTGATGAAGATACGCATCCTCAATGGCGGTCACGCCACGATCGCTTATCCGGCCGGGCTGATGGACATCCATTTCGTGCATGAAGCCATGCAGGAGCCGCTGGTGCGCGCCTTCCTGTCGAAGCTCGAGCATGACGAGATCATCCCGACCGTGCCGCCGGTGCCGGATACGGATCTGGAGGACTACTATCAGCTCATCGAGCGGCGCTTCTCCAATCCCAAGATCGGCGACACCATCCGCCGGCTTTGCCTCGACGGCTCCAACCGTCAGCCGAAATTCATTATCCCGACGATCGCCGACCGGCTGAAGACGGGCGACGGCGCCGCCGGCCTCGCGCTGGAATCGGCCCTGTGGTGCCGCTACTGCTTCGGCACCACCGACAGCGGCGCCGTCATCGAGCCGAACGACCCGAGCTGGGACCGCATGCAGGCGATCGCGAAGGCGGCCAAGGACGATCCGCAGGCATGGCTGGCGATGGAGGACATCTATGGCGATGTCGGCCGCTCGTCCGTCTTTGCCGAGGCCTTCGCCCATGCCTTGAAGACCCTGTGGGCGCACGGCGCGCGCGAAACCCTGACGCGCTACCTCGCCGGCAAGCTCTGAAAGCGCCGGACGCAGCAGCCATGACGCCGGAACTGGTCATCTTCGACTGTGACGGCGTGCTGGTCGACAGCGAGGCGCTTTCGGTCTCGGCGCTGCTCGGCATGATCGAGCTCGCCGGCGGCACGGTGAGCGAGGATGCCGCCTACGAGCATTTCCTGGGCAAGAGCATGAAGAGCGTACGCGAGATCCTCGGCCGCGATTTCGGGCTCGAGATCAGCGACCGGCATCTGACCGCCATGCGCGTCGACCTGATGCGCAAATTCCGCGAGGAGTTGAAGCCGATTCTCGGCGTCGAGGAATTGCTGCCGAAGCTCGGCCGGCCCTTCTGTGTCGCCTCGTCCGGCACGCTGGAACGCATCCGCTATGCGCTCGACGTCACCGGCCTGCTTCCGCTATTGGAGCCGCATCTGTTCAGCGCCAGCATGGTCGAACGCGGCAAGCCAGCGCCTGACCTTTTCCTCCACGCCGCCGCAAGTATGCAGGCGCGTCCTCGCAATTGTCTGGTCATCGAGGACAGCCCGGCCGGCGTCGCCGCCGCCCGCGCGGCGGGCATGTACGTCTTTGCCTTCACGGGCGGCTCGCATGCCTCCAATCCCGCCCTCAAGGCGCGGCTTGCGTCGACGGAACCGGACTTTATATTCGCTGACATGCTGCAATTGCCCGATTTGATTGCAGGCCTGGGAGCGAGAGAAAAAGCATCTTGATCAAGAGTTTCGTTTGCGCGGTCGATGTCGGCACCGGAAGCGCCCGCGCGGGCATTCTCGACGCGCGCGGCAACCTGCTCGGCCGCGCCGATCATCCGATCGCCATGCATCAGCCCAAGCCCGATCACGCCGAGCATGATTCGGAAGATATCTGGTCGGCGGTGTGCAAATCCGTGCGGTCCGCGCTCCAAAAATCCGGCGTCGCCGCCGGCGATATCGCCGGAATCTCTTTCGACGCGACCTGCTCGCTGGTCGCGCGCGACAGGCAAGGCGGCCAGCTCAGCGTCTCGGTCACCAGCGAGAAGCGCTGGGACACGATGGTCTGGCTCGATCACCGCGCCATCGCCGAAGCCGATGAATGCACCGCAAGCGGTCACGCCGTGCTCGATTATATCGGCGGCGTGATGTCGCCGGAGATGGAAACGCCGAAGCTGATGTGGCTGAAGCGTCATCTGCCGAGGACATGGAATGAAGCCGGCTATCTATTCGACCTTGCCGATTTCCTGACCTGGAAGGCATCGGGCTCGCTCGCCCGCTCGCAATGCACGCTGACGGCGAAATGGACCTATCTCGCGCATGAGGAAAAGAGCTGGCGGCGTGATTTCTTCGAGTTGGTCGGCCTCGACGATCTTTTCGAGCATGGCAATCTGCCGGAGAAGGCAAGCCCGGTCGGCGCCGATATCGGTCCGCTGACGACGAAGGCCGCCGCCGAGCTCGGCCTGACCGAAAAATGCCGGGTGGGGGCCGGCGTCATCGATGCCTATGCCGGCGCGCTCGGCGTTTTGGGCGGTTTTGCCGGCGACGAGAGGAACATCAGCCGGCATCTGGCGCTGATTGCCGGCACCTCGTCCTGCGTCATGGCGATGTCGCCCGACCCGCAGCCCTTTGCCGGCGTCTGGGGTCCCTATTTCGGCGCCGCATTGCCGACGCTGTGGCTGTCTGAAGGCGGCCAGTCGGCCACCGGCGCGTTGCTCGACCACATCATCCGCTGGCATGGCGCCGGCGGCGAGCCGGACGCGGCCATGCATATGAAGATCGCAAGGCGCGTCGCCGAGCTGCGCGCCGAGGACGGCGATACGCTGGCGGCAAGGTTGCATGTGCTGCCGGATTTCCATGGCAACCGTTCGCCGCTGGCCGACCCACATGCGGTCGGCGTCATCAGCGGCCTGACGCTCGATTCCTCCTTCGACAGCCTGTGCAAGCTCTACTGGCGCACCGCCGTCGGCATCGCGCTCGGCGTGCGCCATGTGCTCGAGGCGCTGAACGAGAACGGCTATCTGATCGACACGCTGCATGTCACCGGCGGCCACACCAAGAACCCGCTTTTGATGGAGCTCTATGCCGACGCCACCGGCTGCACCGTGGTCGAGCCGCTGGCCGACGAGGCGGTGCTGCTCGGCACCGGCATGGTGGCGGCGACCGCCGCCGGGATCTACCCTGACCTCAACGCGGCCTGTGTCGCGATGCAGCAAGGCGGCCGCACGCGCGCGCCCAACAAGCAAGCCGGCGCCCGCTTCGACCGCGACTACCGAATATTCCTGGAAATGCACCGCCAGCGGCAGGCGCTCGACGCGATCCGCTGATGCTGGAACATCGCCCTACTGCTTGCGCAACGACGCGCCCGACGTCGCGTCAAACAGGTGAATGCTTTCCTCGTCGAAGCTGTAGCGCACCGACGCGCGCAACTCCGGGCATTCGCGGGCCGGCACCAGCACGCTGATCTCCTTGCCGCCGGAGCCGAACGTCACCAGCGCGTCATTGCCGTGGAACTCGATGAGATCGGCGGTGCCTTGCAGCAGGTTTGCTGCGCCGGCTTGCGCCGTCTTCAGATCCGGAGGCCGGATGCCGAGCATCACGCGATCGCCATGCCGCAGGTGGAAGTCGCCGCCCTGCAGCGACAGCACCGTCCCCGCGCCGGTCAGCGTCCAGCCATCCTTGCCCTTGCCGACCGTCACCTCGAAGAAATTCATGTTCGGCGTTCCGATGAAGCCGGCCACGAACAGATTGCCTGGGCGGCGATAGATCTCCGCCGGCGAGCCGATCTGCTCGATCACGCCGTCCTTCAGAAGCACGATGCGGTCGGCCAGTGTCATCGCCTCGAGCTGGTCATGCGTGACATAGACGGTGGTGGTCTTCAGCGACTGGTGCAGCCTGGCGATCTCGACGCGCATATGGTTGCGCAGCTTGGCATCGAGATTGGAGAGCGGCTCGTCGAACAGGAACACTTTCGGCGTCTTGATCATGGCGCGCGCGATCGCCACGCGCTGCTGCTGGCCGCCGGACAGCTCGGTCGGCTTACGGCCGAGATAGGGTTCCAGCCCGAGTGTCCGGGAGACCGCCTCGACCCGCTTCCTGATCTCCGCCGCCGGTACCTTCTGCCGCTTCAGTCCGAATGCGACGTTGTCGAAGATGGTCATATGCGGATAGAGCGCATAGTTCTGGAACACCATGGCGATGCCGCGGTCGCCCGGCTCGAGATCGTTCACCACCTTGCCGCCGATCGACACCTCGCCGCCGCTGATATCCTCCAGCCCGGCCAGCATCCGAAGAAGCGTGGACTTGCCGCAGCCGGACGGACCGAGGAACACGACGAACTCATGCTCTTCGATCGCGAGGTTGAGGTCGCGGATGACGGTCGTGGCGCCATAGGCCTTGTCGACATGGGAGCAAACGATCGCGGACATCTTTATCCCTTCTCGCCGGTCAGCAGGATCTGCAGCTTGACGTCCTGCGGCCTGCCTTGCGCTGCGCGCTCGAACGCCTTGATGCTCTCGGAGAAATCATAGGTGCCGGTGATCAGCGGCTTGAGGTCGACCTTGCCGGAGGCGATGAGCTGCAAAGCGCGGTCGAAGATGTTGGCGTAGCGGAACACGGTCTCGATGCGCACTTCCTTGGAAATTGCCGCCGGCACGTTGAGCTCGACAGTCTCCACCGGCAGCCCGACCAACACCACCGCGCCGCCCGGCCGCACCACGTCGAACAAATTGGCGAAGGCCTTCGGGCTGCCGCTCGCCTCGAACACGATGTCGGCGCCCCAATTGTCGGTCGCCGCCCGCACCGCATCGACCAGCGACTGCTCGCCGATATTGACCGGCACGATGCCGGCATATTGCGCGGCGATCTCAAGCTTGGGTGCTGAAAAGTCGGAGATCAGCACCTTGGAGCAGCCGCCGGCGAGCGCGGCGAGCGCAATCATGATGCCGATCGGGCCGCAGCCGACGACGACGGCGACATCGCCGGGCACGATGCGGGCGCGCGCCGCCGCCTGCATGCCGATGGCAAAGGGCTCGACCATCGCGCCCTCGGCGAAGGAGACATTATCCGGCAATTTGTAGGTGAAGGCCGCCGGATGGACGGCGTAAGGCGCGAGCACGCCATGCACCGGCGGCGTTGCCCAGAAGCGGACGTCCGGGTCGACATTGTAGATGCCGAGCTTCGTCGCGCGCGATGAAAGGTTCGGCACGCCTGGCTCCATGCAGACGCGGTCGCCGACCTTCAGGTTCGTGACATTGGCGCCGACCTCAACGATCGTGCCTGACGCTTCATGGCCGAGCACCATGGGCTCACGAACTATGTAGCTGCCGATGGCGCCATGCGTGTAGTAATGCACGTCGCTGCCGCAGACCCCGACCGTGTGGATGGCGATCTTGACGTCGTCCGCTCCGACGTCTTGCGGCAACGCGATCTCGCGCAGCGACAGTTCGCCTTTTTTCTCAAGCACCAGTGCCCGCATCGGGTATCCTCGCATCAACTTTTCTTTTGCCGGAAAACGGAATTTAGGAAGCCGCTCAAAACGCCGAGGAATAAAAGCGGCGGCAGCGACAAAAGCACGACCGAGGCATTGAGAATTCCCCACGGCACGTTCATGCCTTGCTGGGAGAGCTCGGAAGCCACGATCGGCAGCGTCTTGGCGTTGGAGCTCGACAGCATCAGCGCGATCAGGAACTCGTTCCAGACCAGCACGAAGCTGAAGGCGATGGCGCCGATCAGCGAGCGCGCCGCGACGGGAAGCGCGATCCGCCAGAAGACGGCATAAGCACCGTAACCGTCGACGAAGGCCGCCTCCTCGATCTCCTTCGGCACGCCCTGGAAGGCGGGAATGGCCAGCCACATGATCACCGATATGGTGAGCAGCGAATAGGTGACGATCAGCGCCGGCAAAGTGTCGTAGAGCCCGACCTGCAGCCAGATCACCATCAGCGGGATGGCCACCGCCACCGGCGGCAGGAAGCGCAGCGACAAGACGAAGAACTGGATGTCGCCGGCAAAGCGGTTGGGATAGCGCGCTACCGCATAGGCCGCCGGCAGCCCGAGCACGACGCCGATCAGCACCGCCGAACCGCAGGCAACGACCGAGTTGTAGAGCCCGGTCAGCACGCTGTCGCGGCCGAGGATATAGCCGATGTTGGCGAGCGTCGGCGTGAAGATCACCTTCGGCACCCGCGTGATGATGTCGACATTGTTCTTCAGCGCGTTGAGCGCCGTCCACAGAAGCGGGAACACGGCCAGGAATCCGGCCAGCGCCAGGATGGCCTTGGCGACCAGGCGGCCCGGTCTTATCGGATAGGGCTTCATGCCTGCACCCGCTTCCACAGCATGGTGAAGGTGATGACCGTCGCGATCATCATCAGCACCGCCATGGCCGATGCGTAGGAGACCTTGCCGGACTCGATGAAGCCTTGCGAGAAGGCGTACATGTCGAGCGTTTCGGTCGCGACGCCCGGCCCGCCGCGCGTCATCACATAGATCAGGTCGAAGGAGCGCAGCGACTCGATCATCTTGACGAACATCAGGCTGATCAGCGGCGCCTTCAGCATCGGCAAGGTGACATAGGCGTGGATCTGCCAGCGCTTGGCGTGGTCGAGCCTGGCCGCCTCGATCGGTTGCGGCGGCAACGTTTCAAGCAGCTTCAGCACGATGACGGCGAAGAACAGCCCCCATTGCCAGACGTCCACCGAAGCGACGGCGAACAATGCGGTGCCCGGCTTGGATAGCGGATCGAAGATCAGCCCGCCGGTGACGAGCCGGTAGGGATAGGTGGCGATGCCGTAGAGCGGGTGATAGGCGAATTTCCACACGAAGGCGGCCGAGACGCGCGGCAAAAGCACCGGGATGATGAACAGGAGGCAATAGAAATTGCGCAGGCGTGGACCGGCGACTTCGAACATCAAGACGCCCAGCCCGATCGCCACCACCATCGTCGCCACCACGGTGACGACCTCCCATTTCACCGAAACCCAGACGGCGTTGAGGAAGCGGCGGTCGAGGAAGAGATCGGCGAAGTTCGAGAACCACACCCAGGAGTAACCGGTCGTGCTCAGCTCGCGGTTCTGCAAGGCGATCACGATGGCGTAGAGCGTCGGCACCATCGACAGCACCAGGAGGATGGCGAGGGTAGGAACCAGAAATGTGACCGGCAGGGAAGATCGTCGGCGCATTGCCTATCCTTGGATTTTTACTGCTGTCTGGTGAAGGTCCCGCGGCGCGCAGGTTCCGGCATTCGTCCGAATGCCGGAACCTGCGCGCCGCGGGTGGGAGGATTACTTCTTCTTCACCAGCTCGTTGGCATAGGCCTCGAGCTCGTTGAGGCCGCCCTTGATGTCGGTGCGGGTGCCGGTGACCAGTTCCTCGAGGATGATACCCCAGCGGTCGCCGAGATCCGGCCAGCGCGGATCCTGCCAGAAGTTCACCGCCGTCACCTTGCCGGTGTCGGCCAGCGCCTTGCCGAGGTCGGCGCCGTAGATGTCGGCGAATTCCTTGCTGGAGAGGACGCTGGTGCGGTTGAGCTCGCCGAACTGATGCGCATCGAGCCGGCGCTTCTCATTCTCCTTCGAGGTCGCCCAGGCGATGAACAGGCCGGCGCATTTCTTCGCGGCGTCATCCGCATTGGCCTTGGTGCCGATGGCAAGGCCATGCCCGTAGCCGCCGCCCGGCAGCGGCGAGGGCGGTGGCAGGAAGCCGACCTCGCCGACCACCTGCGAGGTCTTCGGGTCCACCGCCATGCCCGACAGCGGCGTCGATTCGACGAGGATGGCGACCTGGCCGGAGAGGAAGGCGCCGGTCGATTCATCCCAGCTGCCGGTCTGCGTGCCGGGGGCCGAGTCCTTGAACAGCTTGAGATAGGTCTCCGTCGCCTTGACGGCGGCGTCCGAATTGAAAGCCGGCTTGTCGCCGTCGAACCACTTGCCGCCATAGGCCTTGAAGAAAGGCATCCAGCGCCAGACATTGGCGCCCGAGCCGCGCGCGCCGCGCAGCGCGATGCCGTACACGCCCTTGTCGGCATTGGTCAGCTTCGGCACGTCGGCGATCAGCTCGTCCAGCGTCTTGGGCGGCTGGATGCCGGCGGCCTCGAGCACGTCCTTGCGGTAGACCATCAGGTCGCCGCCGCCGGTCAGCGGCGCGAACCAGACCTTGCCGTCATAGGTGGCGACCTTCTGGCGGCCCGGATCGAAATCGGCGAAATCGTATTCAGCCGGATAATAATCGGTCAGCGGCACGATCCAGCCCGAGGAGGCGAACAGCGCCACGTTGGCCTCGTCGACATAATAGACATTGTAGTTGCCGACGGTCGAGGCGTCGGCGCGCGACTTGGCGCGGCGGTCGTTCTCGTTGAGATAGTCGATCTGGAACGAGGCGCCGGACAGCTTCTTGAACTCGTCCTTGGAGTCCTCCAGAAGCGTCAGCCCGTCGCGTGGCTGCGCCAGCACCTTGACCGGCGCCGAGCAGACCGGCGCTTGCGCCAGTGCTGCGGTTGATACGGAAGCGGTAAGCACGAACGCTGCACCGAGGCTGGCAGCAAGCCGGTTTGAATTCATTGGTTTTTCTCCTCCAGGAACACTCGCGAAAGCGGCAGGTCCTCGGACTGAGCGATCCTCACCGTCGCCCGGTCGACTTTCCACCCGCCGCCAAAATGAGCAGTTGGAAAGGTAGAGACTAGAAGCCCCGTTGCAGCAGACCTGTACTTTTATGCATTGTGCGGCGCAAAAAAATGGCGCCGTCAGAGTCTGCCCGTCACACGAGTATCAGCTCCATCAAGCGCAGCCGCTTCCGGCTCGATCAGGCCCGCAGCGTCAGCCGCTGCCGCGACAGCTTGCGGTAGGATGACGGTGTCATCTTGTGCTTGCGCAGGAAGGCGCGGTTGAAGTTCGAGATGTTCATATAGCCGACCTGGAAGCAGATGTCGGTGATCGGGATATCGGTATCGGCAAGCAGCTTGCAGGCCTGCCAGAGCCTGAGCTTGGCGACATGGTCGCTGAACGAGTTGCCGGTGTTCTTCTGGAAAAAGCGCGAGAAGGTGCTTTCACTCATGCCGGCTAATTGAGCCACGTCGGGCAGCTTCAGGTCCTCGGCAAAGTGCTGGAACAGATAGGTCAGCGAGCGCTGGATAATATCCAGCGATTCCGCGTCGAGAAGCGGGGAAAAATCCGGAGAGGACAAAAGCTCGTATTCCTGGGTGGTGGCCAGAAGGTCCAGCAGCTCGAGGAACATGCGCAATCTGGGCAATCCGTGCACCTCCCCCATTCTTTCCATCAGCTCGGCGCCGTCGAGCGCCGTCTGGCCGTGGAAGACCATGCCGCGCAGCGAGCGTTCCAGGAACGGCTCCAGCTCGCGCAGCTCCGGCAGCAGCCCCGACGAGCCGCGCAGCCGCTCGGCATCGAATTGCAGCACGATATCGCGGCCTTCGATCAGCTCGCCGGGCTGCACCGCCGTCACCCAGTCATGCGGCAGCCCGCCGCCGACGATGGTCAGATAGCCCGGCCCGAACTCGCCGATATGGTCGCCGACCAGCACGACGCCGGACGATTTCCTGAGCAGATGGATCTCGTATTCGGGATGGAAGTTCCAGACATTGCGCTCCCACGGATAATCGTCCAGCCGCCACAGGAAACTGTCGCTGGCCTCGGTCACGATGTGCTCGAAGGCAGGCACCGTGCGCGGAATCGCGGCCGTATTCTTTCTGCGCCTGAACGGCATTCGTTCCTCCCGGCATGGCGGCCGGCTGCATATGCCCGGGCATCCGTAGCAGCCCAAGGCCGGCAAATGAAAGAGGCGTCGCGGAATCCCGGTTTCGCCTGGATCAATCGCTAGCTGCGCCTCGTCCCTTGCCAAGATGTCGCATTTCGTTCACAAGGCGACGCAAATGGCGCCATTTTGCGCCGTGCGGCTTCCGGCCCTTTGGCCGACGCGCCGTGTTCTGAAAGAGCGGAACAATGTCTGCGATCGAAGCCGGCGCTCGCGCGCCGGAAAACCTTTGGCGTCAGGAAATCATGGCGACGATCGGGCTCGCCTGGCCGATGGTGCTGACCAATCTCGGCCAGACCGCCATGACCGCGACCGACGTCATGATGATGGGCCGCCTCGGGTCCGACACGCTCGCCGCCGGCGCGCTCGGCTCCAACCTCTATTTCATGCCGCTGATCTTCGGCCTCGGCCTGATGCTGGCCACCTCGCCGATGATGGCGACCGAGCTCGGCCGTCGCCGCCATTCGGTGCGCGACCTGCGCCGCACCGTGCGCCAGGGCCTGTGGCTGGCGATCCTCATCTCGATCCCGATCTGGATTTTTCTCTGGCATGGCAAAGCGGTGCTTTTGGCCATGGGCCAGAAGCCGGAGCTCGCGCATCAGGCAGGCGTCTACCTGCGCTGGCTGCAATGGGCTGTGCTGCCCTTCTATGGCTACATCGTGCTGCGCTCCTTCATCTCGGCCCTGGAGCGGCCGGGTTGGGCGCTGATCATCGTTTTCGTCGCGGTCGCCAGCAACGCCTTCTTCAACTGGGTGTTCATGTTCGGCAATCTGGGCGTCAAGTCGATGGGCATTGCCGGCTCCGGCCTCGCCACCGCTCTGTCCAGCACGCTGATGTTCATTGGCCTGGCGGCGGTGGTGATCAAGGAGAAGAAGTTCCGCCGCTACCGTCTGTTCGGCCGCTTCTGGCGCTCCGACTGGCCGCGCTTCCGCGGCCTGCTCAGGCTCGGGCTGCCGATCGCCGGCATCCTCGCCTTCGAGGTGACGATCTTCAATGCGGCGGCCTTGCTCATGGGCCTGATCGATGCGGATTCGCTGGCCGCGCATGCCATCGCCATCCAGATCGCCTCGATCTCGTTCATGGTGCCGCTCGGCCTCAACCAGGCGGTGACCGTGCGGGTCGGCCTGGCGCATGGCGCCGGCAATCCGGAAGGTGTTTCGCGCGCCGGCTGGACCGCCTTCGTCATCGGCGTCTCGTTCATGGCGCTGATGGGCCTGGTGATGATCCTGTGGCCGCATGCGCTGATCAGCGCCTTCATCGATCTCACCGATCCCAAGAACGCTAGAGTGATCACGCTTGCCGTGTCGTTCCTGGTGTTTGCAGCGCTTTTCCAGATTTTCGACGGCGCCCAGGCGGTGGCCGCCGGCATGCTGCGCGGCCTGCACGACACCAAAGTGCCGATGATCTACGCCGCGATCGGCTATTGGGGCGTCGGCCTGCCGCTCGGCGTGCTGCTCGCGTTCCATTTCGGCTTCAACGGCGTCGGCATCTGGATCGGCCTGGCATCGGGGCTGGCCGTGGTGGCGGCGCTGCTCCTGGCGCGCTGGCTCCGGCGCGACCGCATCGCGCCGGCACTGTCCTTCGGGCATTGATCGACAAAGGCTGCCGGTCAAGCCGGCGGCCTTTTCGCGGCTCAGCGCGCCCCTGCACGCTTCTCCAGCCGCCGTGAATATTGCGTCAGCGGGAAGCACATGACGAAGAAGATCAGTGCCACCAGCCCGTAGACCTTGAACGGCTCGAAGGTCGCGTTGTTGATGGCATTGGAGGTCCTGACCAGTTCCTCGAAGCCGATGATCGAGGTCAGCGCCGTCGATTTGATGAGCTGCACCAGGAAGCCGACGGTCGGCGCGCGGGTGATCGCGAAGGCCTGCGGCAGGATGATGAGCCTCAGCTCCTGCAGATAGTGCAGCCCAAGGCTGGCGCCGGCGTCCCATTGGCCGCGCGGCAGCGCGTCGACGCCGCCGCGCCAGATCTCGGCCAGATAGGCGCTGGCGAAGAAGGTCAATCCGAGCGCCGCTGCCGTCCACGGTTCGATGCGCAACCCCAGCATCGGCAGGCCGAAGAACATCAAAAAGAGCTGCATCAAAAGCGGCGTGCCCTGGAAGAGCGCGATGTAGCCCGAGGCTATCCGTTTGACCCATTTGTTCTTGGCGATGCGAAAGAACAGCACCGCCAGCCCGACCAGCGCGCCGCCGACGAAGGCTGCGAGCGACAACAGCACCGTCCAGCGCGCGGCGAGCAGCAGGTTGCGGACGATGTCCCAGAAGGTGAACTCGATCATGACACGCCGGCCCCCAGAACACGGCGGCCGCCGCCGACCAGCAGCCGGCGCAGCCCCATAGACAGGCCGAGATAGACCATCGTCACCACGAAATAGGTCTCGAAGGCGCGAAAAGTGCGCGCCTGCAGCATGTCGGCCTCGTAGGTCAGTTCGCGCACCGCGATCTGCGAGACCACGGCCGATTCCAGCATCATGATGACGATCTGGCTGGTCAGCGCCGGGTAGATCACCTTCAGCGCCTGCGGCAGCACGATCTTGATGAACACCTGGCGGGGCCTGAGGCCGAGCGCCAGCGCGGCTTCACTCTGGCCGCGCGGCACGGCGTCGAGCCCGGCGCCGACGATCTCGATCGTATAGGCCGCCATGTTGAGCGTCATCGCCAGTACCGCGGCCAGGATCGGGTCGAGCCTGACGCCTAGGCTGGGCAGCCCGAAGAAGATGAAGAACAGCTGCACCAGGAATGGCGTGTTGCGCATCACCTCGACATAGATGCCGATCGCCAGCTGAAGCGGCTTGGGGCCGTTTCTCTTGCCGGCGGCGCCCAGGATGCTGAGGAACGTGCCCGCCAGCGTGGTGACGGCGATCAGAAGGATCGTCGTCGCCGCGCCGCGCGTGATCGCGCCCACGGCGCCCGCAAGCCAGCCGAAGTCCAGGCTGTAGCCCATGGCGATTGACCTTGTTGGAACAGTCGGAGCGGCTCAGCGCTTGTCGTGGCTGGGCCGCCCTCGAGATCAATCCTTGAGGTTGTCCGGATTGAGCGGCGTCTTCAGCCAGGCCTTCGAGCTCTCGTCAAGCTTGCCGTCGGCCAGCATCTTGGCGACGGCGTCGTTCACCGCCTTCTTCAGCCGGTCCTCGTTCTTGTTGAGGCCGATATGCGAAGGCGAGGTGAGCAGCTGGAACTTCTGCTCCGGCTTCAGCGCGTCCTGCTTGGCAAGCACCTGCGCCCCGACATCGTTGCCGACGACCATCAGCTGGGTCTGGCCGGAGATGAAGGCCTGGATGACGGAATTGTAGTTGTCGAAACGGCGGATGTCGGCGGAAGTCGGCGCTGCCTGGGTCAGCGAAGTGTCCTCCAGCGTGCCGCGATTGACGGCGATCGACTTGTCGGCGAGGTCTTCCTTGCCTTTGACGGCAAGCTCGGCCGGGCCGATGACGGCGATGTAATAGGGCGCGTAGGGGGCGGCGAAATCGATCACCTGCTCGCGCTCCTTGGAGTAGCCGACGCTCATCAATATATCGACGCGCTTGTCGGTGAGATAAGGGATGCGGTTCTGGCCGGTGACGCTGACCAGGTTGAGCTTCACCTTGAGTGAATCGGCGATCGCCTGCGCGACGTCGATGTCATAGCCCTTGATGCTCATATCGGCGCTGGCCGAAGAGAACGGCGGGAAGTCCGAGAAGATGCCGACATTGATGGCGCCGGCCTTGGTGATGTCGTCGACGGCGTCGGCCTTCGCTTGCGTGGCGAGGCCGGCGGCGCCGAGCATGACGGCCGCCGTGATGGCGGATTTCAGTGCGTTGCGAAGTAACATTGTTATTCCCCTGCTGGAAGCTTGTTGTTGAAACCGGCCGCCGGCTCCAGCGCGGCGGCCGTGTTGGTAGAGCAATTCCGGAAGACGCGTTTTTTCATCTGGAATTGCGCGAGGCATTAGCCTTTCTTGATCGCCGGACTGAACACCATCAGGCTCAGGATCTCGAACAGGACCTGGGCGCCGACATGGGCGGTGTTGGTGGTCGCGTCATATTGCGGCGCCACCTCGACCACGTCGCCGCCGACGATGTTGAGGCCCTTGAGGCCGCGCAGCAATTCGAGCACCTCGCGCGTCGTCAGCCCGCCGACTTCCGGCGTGCCGGTGCCGGGCGCGAAGGCCGGATCGATGCTGTCGACGTCGAAGGAAATGTAGGTCGGGCCGTCGCCGACGATTTTGCGCGCCTTCTCGATGATTGCCGGTATGCCGAGCCCGGTCACTTCCTCGGCATGCACGACCGTCATGCCGGACTCGTAGGTGAATTCCCACAGATATTCGGCCGAGCCGCGAATGCCGATCTGGATCGTGCGCGAGGGATCGAGTACGCCGTCCAGAACCGCATTCCGGAACGGTCCGCCGTGGTGGAACTTGGTCATGTCGAACAGCCCGCTGGTGTCGCAATGGGCGTCGATATGGATCATACCGACCGGTGCCTTTTTGCCGACCGCCTTCAGGATCGGATGGCTGATCGAATGGTCGCCGCCGACCGAGAGCGGCAGCACGCCGGCATCGACGATTTGGTTGGTGCGCTTTTCGATGTCCTCATGGCTGATCTCCAGCCGATAGCGGCTGCGGAACGGCGTGTCGCCGATATCGGCGACGCGAAGCTCATGCGTCGGCGCGCATTCCAGCACATGATTGTAGGGGCCGATGCGCTCGATGGCGCGCAGCGCGCGCGGCCCGAAGCGCGAGCCGGGACGGTTGGTGACGCCGAGATCCATCGGCACGCCCATCATCGCCACCTGCAAGTCGCCGAAATCCGGATTGTCGGCCGCGATCTCGCGGTAGGGCGCGGCAAGGAAGGTCGGGATGCCGGAGTAGGGGGCGAGCCGGGTGCCCGACTTGTTGAAGATCTTGTCGGCGACCTTGCGGAATTTCGGGTCGAACATCTCGCCGCCATGGCTCTCGCCATATTTGCGGCGCAACGCTTCGAGCTTGCCGCGATCGTAACCCATGTCCGGTCCTCCTCTCTTGCCTGCCTATAGCGCTGCCCGCATGGACGATTTGCCAAGCCAGCCTGTTGTCCGGCTGGATCGTTGCCCGCCGCTGCGCTGCGATTCCACGTCTGTTGAAGCTGTTCCGGACAAAAGTGTCGGGCAGCCGCATTGAAAAATCAATTGATATTGTTAGGGTCTCGGCTGTGAGAAAATCTCACAAACCAGGAGCCCCTCCATGGCCAAGCGCCTGCCGCCGCTGAACCCGTTGCGCGCCTTCGAAGCCGCGGCGCGGCACGCCTCGCTGACCAAGGCGGCGGGTGAGCTGAACGTCACCCATGGCGCCGTCAGCCATCAGATCAAGGCGCTGGAGCAGTCGCTGGGTGTGAAGCTCTTCGAGCGCACCGGTCAGCGCGTGAAGCTGACGCCGCATGGCGCCGAATTCCTGCCGGCGGTATCGGCCGCCTTCGACGGCATTGCCGCCGCCACCCAGCGCATGACGCGGCCGGCAAGCGCCGGCGCGCTGTCGGTCTCCTGCGTCCCGGCGCTGCTCTTGCTCTGGATGACGCCGCGGCTCGGCTCCTTCACGGCGCAATATCCGGACATCCAGCTGACGCTGATCCCGTCCAACGATCCCAAAGACATCCGCGCCGCGGATATCGACGTCTGCGTGCATTATGGCGACGGCAGCTGGAGCGACTGCTGGATACGCAAATGGTCGGGACTGGAGCTCTTCCCTGTGGTCAGTCCGACGCTGATCAACAATCGCCCGATCCGCAGCGTCCGCGACCTCGCCGACCACGTCTTCCTGCATGGCGACGATGGCCGTGAATGGCATACCTGGCTGGCCGCCGCCGACGCGCTCGATCTGGAGCGCGGCCGCCGCCACCGTCTGGGCGATGCGCGCATGGCGACGGAGGCCGCCGTTCACGGTCATGGCGTGGCGCTTGGCGATTCCGTCACCGCGCGCGCGTTGCTCGCCAGGGGCATGCTCGTCGCGCCCTTCAGTTTGTCGGTGCCGGCGGTCGACGATTTCTACGTCGTCTGCCGCAACGAGATGCGCTCGGCGCCCATCGTCCAACTCTTCATCGACTGGCTGTTCGCCGAGAAGGAACAGGACGAGGGCCGCGCCGGCGCGCCCGTGGCCGGCCGCGTGCCGAGCCGCAGAAAACGCCCCGCCCTCAAGGTCATAGGCACCAGGACCGCGTCCTGACGGCTGGACTTGCAAAGCTGCTTTTTGTCGGGCCAGCTTGCAAAGCAGCAAGCGCGTTCGGAAATACGGTGCTAAGAGGCAGTTGCTAAAGCAATTCCGTGCAACGGGGTTCCGTCCGGAATTGATCGAACAAGGATTTGAAGCGTGACGCCCGCGTTTCCGTGCGTTGTGCTTTGTGGGTGAGCGAGCATGGCAAAGACCGATATAGCGCGGCGCGTCTACAACCACACCTGGAAGCTCGACCCGATCGTCCGCAGCCTGCTGGACACCGACTTCTATAAGCTTCTGATGCTGCAGATGATCTGGGGCATGTATCCCAAGGTCGATGCCATCTTCACGCTGATCAACCGCACCACCTCGGTGCGCCTCGCCGACGAGATCGATGAGCAGGAACTGCGCGACCAGCTCGACCACGCTCGCACCTTGCGTTTTTCCAAGAAGGAGATGATCTGGCTGGGCGGCAATAATTTCTATGGCCGCAAACAGATCTTCGAACCTGAATTTTTGGCCTGGCTGGAAGGTTTCAGGCTGCCCGATTATGAGCTCACCAGGCGCGACGGCCAATATGAGCTCTCCTTCCCGGGCCCGTGGATGTACACCACGCTCTGGGAGATCCCGGCTTTAGCCATTATCAACGAGCTGCGCTCGCGGGCGGCGATGCGCTCCTTCGGTCCGTTCGCGCTCGACGTGCTCTATGCCCGCGCCAAGGCCAAGATGTGGGCCAAGACCGAGCGGCTGAAGGCGCTGCCCGGCATCCGCATCTCCGACTTCGGCACAAGACGCCGCCATTCCTTCCTGTGGCAGCGCTGGTGCGTCGAGGCGCTGAAGGAAGGCATCGGCGATGCCTTCACCGGCACCTCCAACGTGCTTTTGGCCATGGACAACGACCTCGAGGCTTTGGGCACCAATGCGCACGAACTGCCGATGGTCTTCGCGGCGCTTGCCAATTCCGAGGAGGAAATGCGTGAAGCGCCCTACAGGGTGCTGCAGGACTGGCAGCGCTATTATGGCGGCAATCTCCTGATCGTGCTGCCCGACACTTTCGGCACGGCCGCGTTCCTGCGCGATGCGCCGGACTGGATCGCCGACTGGACCGGCTTCCGGCCGGACAGCGCGCCGCCGATCGAAGGCGGCGAGAAGATCCTCTCCTGGTGGCGCGAGAAAGGCAAGGATCCCAAGCAGAAGCTGCTCATCTTCTCCGACGGCCTGGAGGTCGAGACCATCGAGGAGACCTACAGGCATTTCCGAGGCAAGGTGCGGATGTCCTTCGGCTGGGGCACCAACCTCACCAACGATTTCGAGGGTTGCGCGCCGACCGAAACCAAGAGCCTCGACGCCATCTCGCTCGTCTGCAAGGTCAGTGAGGCCAATGGCCGGCCGGCGGTGAAGCTGTCGGACAACCCCGCCAAGGCGACCGGGGACGAGAAGGAGATCAAGCGGTATCTGAGGATTTTTGGCGAGAAGGGCCGGGTGGAGCAGCTGGTGAAGGTGTAGAGGGGCTGGCGGTGGGGCTGCCACGCAACACAGCAAAATTGGATAGGCTGAGTTCCTTCGCGCCCCCCTCTGTCCTGCCGGACATCTCCCCCTCT
>NZ_VFWS01000670.1:0-1029 GCF_006443065.1 Mesorhizobium sp. B1-1-5
CAACCCACTCCCAATCAGCCAAGAGAGCTTCTTCCGCATGTATTAACTTCTGCTTTCCTGTCCGTCTAAGATATTCTCGAAACGCCTCAAATGGGGTGATGGCCGAAATCTCATTCCGCTCCTTCCAGCCTCGCCAACGCCTGTTCTCACCGGGCAATCACGGCGGGATCGTTCATGAAGTCCGTCCGTTTGCCCGGCTTGCGTCCGCGCTTCAAATAACCGTTGCCCTGGCTGCCGTCGGGAATGCCGAACATGTGGTTCGTCTCGCCGATGCGGCGGCGTCCGTGCTGGCTGCGCGTCAGTTCACGGTCGGCCTGCATCTCGGCCACCGTTGCAAGCGCAAAGTGTTGGCATCACTAAATGGCTGCTACACCCATAAGTCGCATAAGATAGATTATGGAACTAAGCCTTCGGCTCCGGTCTCTGAATCGGCCGTCGGTTGCCGGCGAATGCGATCTTGCACGTCGGCCGGTTCGAGTGTGGAGACAGGTTCACAGACTGAACCCGTTCAACGGAGCAGCCCGCTTTGACGGGCTGCGTTGGCACATCCTAGGCAAGTTTACTCGGCGGCGCCGATCGCCTTGAGCCCGGCGGCGGCGCATTTGGCGTCGATATCGCCCGAAGGAGCACCGCCGACGCCAATGCCGGCCACCAGGGCATCGCCGAACTTGACCGGCAAGCCGCCAGCCTGGATCACCATGCGAGGATCCATGTCACGCATGCCGTCATTTGCCGGCTTGGAGGCTATGAATTCGGCGAGCCCCGCAGTGTCGCGACCCAAGGCTGCCGCGGTGAAGGCCTTGCCTTCGGCGCTGGATGCGGTGTGTGCGCCGGAATTATCGGCCTTGAGCAGCACTTGCGTCGCGCCGCTCCGCGCCACGATGGCGACGCTGACATTGCTGCCTTCGGCAGCGCAGGCCTCCAGCGCGGCTTGTGCTGCCTTGGTTGCCCGCTCAAGCGGCAAGTAAGGGACGGTTGGCAATTCCTGCGCTGTGGCAGCGATAGGAGTAAGAAGCGTCACTGTAAGTA
>NZ_VFWS01000671.1:0-1026 GCF_006443065.1 Mesorhizobium sp. B1-1-5
ATCGGAAGGAGGAGAGATGTCGTGTGCGGGCCCCAACGTCAGTGAAGGACGGCGCAGCCGTTTCGCGGGGCGAGGACCGAAGCAGGACCAACGTTCGTGACGGCCGCGAGTGGCGCGGCCAGCAGGATCACATTCATTTGTCGGGTTCCTTGGCGACGCACACGCGAAGAGGCCGGTGTCCGCAAGGACACCAGCCTCGATGTGAGAAGATGGGGCGGAGCCGTAGCTCCGGCCGGTGCGGCTAGCCGAGCGCCGCCATCTGGAGGTCGGCTGCCTGCCGGCTGACAGTCTGGCCGGGATTCTCGACCTGACGCTCGTAGGGCTTCCAGGCCTCGCCGACGATATGCTCGTAGGCCGCGACGGCTCCCTCGGCGGCCATGCGCAGGGCGTGGGACTGAAGGCCCATGTCGGCGGCGAATTCGCGCTTGCGCTGGGCGTTGCTGTCGAAGCCGACCGGTCCGTCCAGATCCTCGTCGCGGATGTCGTTGGCGAGCTTGGCCGTGGCGTCTTTCGCCTCGGTGACGGCCTTGGAGTAGAACTGGCCTGCCCCGTAGGCGGAACCGACATAGGAGCCGACGATCCGTTGCAGGTGGATCTGCATCGCCTTGTCGGAAACCCCCTCGGAGAGGGTGTCGGCGCCTTCGATGAGGCTGCGCTCGTGGAAGTCGCGCATGCCGTCGCTGTCGAGGACCGGAAGGCCGAAGCTTTCGGAGAGGATTGCGGCCTGGCTGCTGTCCGGACTGCAGAGCCGGGCCATTTCGAGGGTCGTGCCCTTGCGGAGCGGGAGGACGAGGGATTTGGACTTGGGGGAGCGGATTGAACTGGACATTGAGCGTACCTTGCTGGCGATGCCCTTCAGGTGATCGGCCCTCGGCCGTTCTTTCCTGCGGGTGCGGTCAAAAGGAACCGGCGGGAGCTGGGCGCTTCAGGGTCCGGGCCCTGCCAGGCGAGCGAGGTCGGCTTGCGGAGAAGCGGGGGCCAGTTCTTAACTGGTCCCCGCGCGGGACGCGGGGACCAGTTAAGAAC
>NZ_VFWS01000672.1:0-1025 GCF_006443065.1 Mesorhizobium sp. B1-1-5
GCCGCGTGTCGAGATAGACGGCGTAGATGCCGATGGCCAGGACCACGCCCGGCACCACCATCGGCGTCAGCATCAGCATGCGCAGGAGATTTGCCGGCCGCGCCTGCATGCGGTCGAGGCCGAAGGCGGCAAGGGTGCCGAGCACGGTTGCCAGAACCGCAACGATCGATGCGACCTTCAGCGAATTGAGGAAGCTGGTCGACCAATCCGGATTGGTGACGAAATTTTCGTACCATTGCCAGGAGAAGCCCTGGGGTGGAAATGCCAGCGATTTGTTCTCGTTGAATGACATCGGCACCACGACGAGCGTCGGTGCCACCAACCATATGGCTACCAGCAGGCAGACAAGGCCCAGCATGAGGCGGGTAAGCGGCTTCATCTCCATCAGGGCCGCCCCGCTTGCCGATGGCTGGACCGCATCACGGGCGCGGCAAGCGCCAGCAGCACGAAGGTCGTGACGAGCAGCACCACGCCCATGGCCCCGCCCCTGCCCCATTGCAGGAGGCTGAGCACCTGTGTCTGCACCAGCGTGGACAGCATCGTCGAGCGCGGTCCGCCGAGCAGGGCCGGCGTGATGTAGAAGCCGAGCGCCAGGATGAAGACGATGATCGCGCCGGCATAGACGCCAGGCATCGACAGCGGCAGATACACCGTGAGGAACGCGCGCGAGGGTCTCGCCCCGAGGCTCCGCGCGGCTTGCATCAGCCTGAGATCGATGCCTTTCATGACCGAATAGAGCGGCAGGATCATGAAAGGCAAAAGCACCTGCGCCATGCCGATGACCACGCCCGTCTGGGTGCGGATCAGCCTGATGCCGCCGAACCCGAGCGCCCGCAGGATCGAGTTGATGACCCCCGAATCCTGCAGCAGTATCACCCAGGACAAAGTGCGTACCACGCCGCTCACCCAAAACGGGATCAGCACACATAGCAGCAGCACCAAGCGCACGCGTGGTCGGACCGCGGTCATCAGATAGGCATAGGGATAGGCGCAAACCACGCAGACCAGCGTGACCCATGCTGAAA
>NZ_VFWS01000673.1:0-1025 GCF_006443065.1 Mesorhizobium sp. B1-1-5
AGGCGGCGGTGTCGTCGAGGCTGATCAGCCATGGATGGTTGATGCCTTGGAAGAGGAGGCCGATGCGATATTTCTTGCTGGCGTCGAGCACCGGACCTTCAGGCAACGGCAGATAATCCGTGAAAGGCGCCTTGATCTGCAGCTTGCTGTAAGGGCCGACGAAGCTGGCGCCCATGCCCGGCTTCCAGACGAATCCGCCGGCGAGGTCCCCGACCGGATAGACGTCGAGATAGTCCCGGAACCGTCCTTTTCGAACAGCGCACTGACGTCGGCATTCGATATGCCCGCCTTGGCTTCGTCGGAGTATTTCTTGATCAGGCCATTGAGAACGGCGTGGACGGAGTCTTCGGCGAAGGCCCGAACTGTCGTCAGCGGTGCAGCAGCGAGAACGGAAAGCGCCGCGGCTGTCTTCAGCAGATGGCGACGTGATAATTTCAGCATTTTAGGTCTCCTCCATATTTGCTTTCAGCCCGGGATATATCCCGACAAGTTCAAGTCACTCCTCCTTCCACCAGGATGTGGACGTAGCCGTCCGACACCTTGGTTTCGTAGGTCTTCAGCCGCTCGGTAACGGGCGGTGAAAGCGGTGTGCCGGTGGGGATGTGGAACAGTCCCTGATGCAAAGGACACTCCACCGTCTGGCCGTCGATATAGCCTTCCGAAAGGAAGGCGTGGGCGTGCGTGCAAATGCCTGAAGTGGCGTAGAACTTGCCGGCAAGATTAAAGATGGCGATACATACCCCCTGGTGCTCGATGCGCGTCGCATCGTCGACAGGAAGACTGTCGGCACGGACCGCCTGGATCCACTGCCTGCTTTCTGGATTAGTCTGCGCGTCCATGCGCCTCCCCATGTCCGTTTGTTTCGTTTATTTTCGTTCTCTTTCCTTCGCTCGCAAATTCATTGTGGGAATAGAGATATCGATGAACCCCATGCCGAGTGATCGACCACAGGCAAGCAATCGCCGAAAATACGGCTGCATGGCAGCCGGACGCGGCGATATGCCAGGCACGGAGATCTATCGGAG
>NZ_VFWS01000674.1:0-1025 GCF_006443065.1 Mesorhizobium sp. B1-1-5
GTCCAGGATTGAAATACGTGAGGAGTCGAAAAGACTCCTGGCAGACTACATGCTTCTGCTGCACCGTTCCTTTTCCGATCTGAGGGCCGTGGATGTGTCGCACATTGCCACTGCCACCACCAATCTGCTGGCTGCGTGCGTGTCGCCATCACATGACCGCATCACCGAGGCGAAGCGTGTGATCGACGCCGTGATCGCCGAGCGCGCTGCCAAAATCATTGCACAAAGTTTGAATGATCAGTCCTTGGCATCCGACAGGCTTTGCCGCGCACTCGTTGTGTCCCGCTCTCGCCTCTACCGGATATTCGAACCGGACGGAGGTGTTTCGAATTATATTCGCCACAAACGCCTGCCCAAGACACGCGATATACTTTCCGACAGCTTGGATGGGCGCCCGATCTCCGCCATTGCCGGGGATTGGGGCTTCACGGATCCATCGGCGTATAGCCGGATGTTCAGGAAGGAATTCGGCATTACGCCAAAGGAGGCACGCGTGGAAGGCTGGCAAGGCGCCCAGGCTACGAGCTCGCAGCAGATCAGCCAGCCTGACAGCAGGGCGCACACGCTGAGTAGTCTTCTGCTGCGAAACAGCTTTGGGCCCTAGACTGCGATGGCGCCGGCAAGGATGCCGTAGATTGCCGCGACCGCGCCAAGTGCGGCGACGACGAACATCCCCATCTCGGCGGGAGTAAACACCCTCTGCCCCCGCTCCTTCCGAGCCATGACGAAGAGGATCGTGCCCGGTCCGTAGATGACGGCCGAAAGCAGCAGGTGCTTGGCGCTGGCGGCATAGATGAGACCGGCCGTATAGATCAATGCTATCGCCGCCCTTGCGAAGTCGACACGCCGCGCTACGGGGTCGTTCTCGTAGCTCTCGCCGCCCCATGCGAGCTTGACCCCGTAAGCGGCGACAAGAAGATATGGGATGAGGATCATGGAACTGGTCAGCTCAAGAGCGAGCCTGAAGGCCTGTTGAGCAAAAAGCGTCAGGACCAGACAAACCTGCACGACCGTATTGGTCAGCC
>NZ_VFWS01000675.1:0-1025 GCF_006443065.1 Mesorhizobium sp. B1-1-5
CACCATGTTCGGTATAGGCGCGCAACGCCTGCTCGGCCGTAAGTATCTCGGAAGCGTCCATTACCGGGCCCTTGGGCGTCTTGCGCGTCAGCATGGCGTAGAGGTCCGGGAAGGGATTGGGCGAACAGACCGGCGAGTCGCTGCCGGTGGACGGCTTCATGCCGAGGCGATCCCAGGTTCCGATCGGATAGGAGCGAACCCCGCGCTCCGGCCCGAGAACCGAGACGTAGGCGTCGCCGAAATCATAGATGAAGGCCTGCTGCGGCGCAGGCAGGATGCCTGCCTTCAACATCCGCTGATTGATGGCACCATCGACATAACCGCAATGCTCGATCCGGTGCCGGTGCTTGTGATCCGGCCTGGCGGCGCGCACACGTTCATAAGCGCGCACGAGCTGGTCGATGGCGGCATCGCCAATGCCATGGCAGACCATGGTGTAGCCCATTGCGGTGTAGCGGTCGACCAGTTCGAACAATTGAGCGTCTGGCAGCATCCGGACACCGAAATTGTCAGGCTGGCCAATATATGGCTGGCGCATCCAGGCCGTGCGTCCGCCGGCCGAGCCGTCCGTGAATATCTTCACGCCGCCTATGCGGAACATGTCGCTGCCGACCCCGGTAACGAGACCCGCGGCATGGCAAGGCTCGACGATGGACGAACCGGGGTCGCCCAGAAGTGTTGCCCAGACCCGTACCGGGAGCCGGCCGCTGCGCTCGGCCTCATGATAAGCCTCGATCTCGGTCATACCGTCGATCTGGCCAGTGGCCGCGTCCATGCAGGACGTTATGCCGAACCGTAGGAGGTCACGGCCCCCCGCTTCGATAGCATCGAGTATCTCGGCGAAAGAGGGTGTCGGCTGGACGTCGTAGACGAGGTTCTGGGCGTTCTCAGCCAGCATTCCGGTCAGTTGCCCGGCCTCGCGCCCAATGACGCCACCATCCGGATCGTGCGTGTCGATATCGATTCCCGCCAGCGCCAGCGCCAGCGAATTCACGACAGTGACATGGCCGCAGGCGCGCGTGACC
>NZ_VFWS01000676.1:0-1024 GCF_006443065.1 Mesorhizobium sp. B1-1-5
GCATGCGCCTGCCGGCACAAAAGTCACCGACGGATTTCTACCGCCGCTGCGTTTAACGGAAGAAGCGTCGCCACGGCACAATGCCATGGCAGCGCGCCAACCGGAGACGCCAGCATGATACGCCGTTCGATCCTTGCCGCTGCCTTGAGCCTGCTGACCGCCACGGCGTTCGCCCAGACGGCGACACAGCCTCCGGCCGCGACGTCCCCTTCTGCACCGCCCCCCGCTGCCGCGCCAGCCACGTCAAAGACCAGGCCCGAAATCACGCTGGCCAAGTTCCAGAAGCGGCGTGAGAAGGCGATCATGGCCGCCGACACGGATGGCGACGGCAAGATCAGCCTGCTGGAATGGGAGGTCCTCCAGGCAAAGCGCGGCACCAAGGGCGACCCGACACAGTCCTTTGCGCGCGCGGACTCGAACCATGACGGCTTCATCGACCGCGCCGAGCTCGATGCGTTCTTCGCCCAGCGCTTCGCCAGGCTGGACAAGAATGGCGACGGCGTTCTGAGCGTCGACGAAATGCCGGGCCATAAAACCGCTCCCAAGGCGGAGCAATGAACGGGGGTAATGGCACGCGATGACCATCAGGGGTGCGCCAGCCGATGAGCGCGGATCCGGACGAGGATCTGGTTCGTCGTATCGGCGCCGGCGATCCGGCGGCCGTGCAAACGCTGGTCGCGCGCAAACTGCCGCGTATCGTGGCGCTTGCCGTGCGCATGCTGGGCGACGCGGCGGAAGCCGAGGATGTCGCGCAGGAGACCTTCGTCCGACTCTGGCGCCATGCCTCGGGCTGGCGGCGCGGCAATGCCCGCTTCGACACCTGGATCCACCGGGTGACGCTGAACCTCTGCTACGACCGGCTGCGCCGCCGCCGCGAATGGGTGACAGACGATCTGCCGGAGGTGGTAGACCCGGCGCCGCTTCCGGATACCCAGCCGCGGGAAGACACGTGGCGCGTCGAACAGGCCTTGCGAGCCATCGCGCCGCGGCAGCGCGAAGCCATCATCCTGGTCTACTATCAGGA
>NZ_VFWS01000677.1:0-1021 GCF_006443065.1 Mesorhizobium sp. B1-1-5
GTTTATTGCCCTGCCGCCGTCGCGCTCAGGGACATAGTCGCCCGCGTTGACGTCAAAGCCGGTCCAGCCATCCGCCTCGTAAGCCCTGCGGCGTTCCATCACGTCAACCGAGCTGGACTGACCCAGAATGTCCTCGGCTTCCGGAACAAGCCCATCGTCCACCTTGGCCGTCACCAGCGTACCGCCACGACGTACGCCCTCTGCATAGACATTTGCATCGTTTTCGGAAACGCCCGAATCCGTCAGAGCGCCAATGATACCGCCCGCCGCACCACCAGCCACCGCGCCGGCAACCGCCCCGGTGGCGGTAGCGGCAAGCCATCCGGCCGCAACCACAGGTCCGACGCCCGGAACGGCCATGACGCCCAACCCTGTCAGCAAACCGCCGGCGCCACCGACCACGGCCCCTATCCCTGCACCGCTCGCGGCATCTTCAGCGGCTTCGGAACGATCTCTCTCGTACCAGCCATCCGAGTTGTTGGCGATGATGCTGATATCGGAATGTGGCACTCCGGACGCTTCCAGTTCGCCGACCGCGTCGGCTGCGTCGTCATAGTTGTCGAACAGTGCAGTTACGGTTTTCATTTTGATATCTCCTGATCGGGCTCATTTGCTGTCGGCGACGACGTTGCCCTGATAGTCGAGCCCGACGGCGACACTTTGGCCTGACTTGGTCGCCTGGCCGCGCCAGATGCCTTGATCGTCCTTGGCAAGCTTCGACACATTGGAATAGCCGGCATCCTCGATGCGGCTCTTTGCCTGGGTCTCGGTGAAACTGTTTGCGCCGGGCACCAGGGCCGCGGCATTGGGCGTGTTCGTGGTTTTCACAGCGGGCGTTGTCGCTCCCGTGATGGAGTCCTGGCCGGCGGCGATCTTTTCGATCATCTGCCGATGCATCTTCAACGTATCGACCGTCTGCTGGGCGAACGTCTTGAGGGCCGCGTTGTGGCCGTCGCGGGCGTAGCTTTCAAACAGATTGACGGCATCGGCGTGCGCCTTGCGCTGCATGTCCACATAGGCC
>NZ_VFWS01000678.1:0-1018 GCF_006443065.1 Mesorhizobium sp. B1-1-5
GGCTGGACGAGGTCGCTCCCGACGGCGATGTGGCCGGTTACATCCGGAAGGATGCCGAACAAGGCCTTGCCCAGGGTCGAGCGGCCACTGCCGACAAGCCCAGCAAGGCCGACGATCTCGCCCGGGCCGATCGAGAACGACACGCCGGACAGTTTGCGCGAGGTGGCAAGGTCATGGACCTCAAGAGCCGGCGTCCCGGCGGGCGTTGCGGGCTGCTGATTTGCTGGCGCGGCTGCGGCAGGGGAAGGCGTTTGGACCTTGGGCCGGGACATCAACGCCGCGATATCCTCGATGGACGTCTTCTCCGGATCAAGCGGGCCAACCAGTCGCCCATCCTGGATGAGCGAAATGCGATCCGAAAGCTGCAGCACATCGGCCATGCGATGGCTGATGTAGACGATACCGATTCCGTTCTGCTTGAGCTGACCGATTGTCCGAAAAAGCGTTTCCTCCTCATGGATGGTCAGCGACGAAGTCGGCTCGTCCATTACGAGCAGCTTGGCGCCCCGCGAGATCGCTTTGAGAATCTCGACCATCTGGCGCTGAGCGAACGCCAGGTCGCCCACACGTGCCGAAGCATCGAGCGAGAAGGCATATCGCTCGATCAGAGCCCGGGCCTCGCGCAGCATTTTTCTGGCATCGACACGTCGGCCGAAGGCGAGCGGCTCGCGAAGGATAAACAGGTTTTCGGCAACCGAACGATTCGGCAACACGCTCAGTTCCTGGAAGATCATTGCGATTCCGCGATCGATCCTCTCTCGAAGCTACAGGTCGGTGACATCCTCGCCGTCGAACAGAATCCGGCCTTCGTCCGTCCGATACGCGCCCATGAGGATCTTCATGAGCGTCGACTTGCCCGCACCGTTTTCGCCGAGCAGTGCATGCGTTTCGCCGGCCTTGACCTCGAACGAAATGTCCGACAGCACGCGGTTCGCGCCAAACGACTTGCCGATGCGTTGCATCGTTACGATAGGGCGCTGGGACGTTGAAGTTTTCGCTTCGGCCATGACGATTTCTC
>NZ_VFWS01000679.1:0-1018 GCF_006443065.1 Mesorhizobium sp. B1-1-5
ATAACCTGCCCTCAATTGGTATGGAGAACAGGGAATTCCGCCATATCATGGACGATCTGCTGAAATTCTCGCTTGAGGGGATGGCGCTCCAGTTGGAAATCTCCAGGCGCCAAATTGCCAACTATAGAGGATCGACACCGATCCCCAATTCAATCGCGTTGGCTACTCGATATCTCGCCGAGAAGGCCGGTCAACGATGACCCCGGCTGGAGGCGGATAGGCTCGCTGACTGTTCCAAGCATGCGCATCGTGGCTTTGGGTTGACGGCCGATCTGTTGCATCGAAGCGTCTGGTTTGACCTCATCGTAACGAGGCACCATGCCTACCCCATCGGCAGCGCGGGCCAGCGGTCCACGAGGCTGCCGCCCGAAAAAACCGCGATCGATCCGAACTGCTGCAGCACCGCCTCGCTTTGCGTCGGACGCAGGAAGACGTAGTCGCCGGACCTGGTGGTGGCATCGCCGGGCAGGCCCATGAATTGCTGGTTCGAAGAAAGGCCAAGCAGGCCATTGGTCTCCATGCCTTCGGGAAACACCGGTTCGGCCATCCATTTGCCGCCATAGAGATAGCAACCCTTGCGCGGAAACCGGCCGATCGTCTGCAGCAGGCGGGTGACCGCCGGCGGGCCTGGCAGCATCGGCTCGACCACCTTGAGGATCGGCGTGGCGATGAAGGCCGCGGGCTGGAAGCCGTCGAGGCCGGGCGTGTCGAAATCCCCGGGCAGCACGAAGGCCGACCCGATCGACACTTCGTTGGCCATGCCGCCATGGTGAAGCAGTGCCGTCTTCGAGCCGCCGATGTTCAGTATTCGGCGCTGGTCCTCGCCGAGAGCCGCGAGGAACGCCGCGGCCCGCTGCGACGCATCTGCCAGCGCCTTTTTGGGACCGCCGAACAGACCGGGAATGTGCGGCGCGTGCGCCTCGTTGGCCATGACGCCTTCGCAGCGCAGCCGGGCGGGCAGCGCGTTCAATGCCTTCGACAGCGCGCGCGGTTCCGGGAACCCGCCCCGATGCAGCCC
>NZ_VFWS01000068.1:0-26621 GCF_006443065.1 Mesorhizobium sp. B1-1-5
TCTCACTCCGCTGGAACACCCCTCATCCGTCTCGGCGCTGCGCGCCGATCCACCTTCTCCCACAAGGGGAGAAGGGAAAGCCGTAGGCCCTGTCAAAACGATTTCCACCGCTTATGGTGCGCGAACGCGCGGTCGCGCGATTTGCATGCCGTGAGGGATTTCGGGAATGTATGTAGGCCGTTCTTATAGATTGCTGGACTTCGCGCTCTGGTCGCGGCGCAGCGTCATCTACATGGTCGTGGTGAGTGGGTTGGCGATCGCCGCCTACCGCCTTCCGGCGACCGCGGGCTTCTCGGTGCCGTGGTCGGTCGTGCTGGTGCTCGGCACAACGGTGTCGCTGGTCACCGGCTTCAAGAATTCTCAGGTCTTCACCCGCGCCAACGAGGCTCTGCAGGCTTTTTCGCAGATCACCGCCAGCAGCCGGATGCTGTCCGGCTTCTGCCGCGATTTCATGGATGCGGCCGCCGCCCGGCAACTGATCCACCGCCATCTCGCCTGGCTGACGGCGCTGCGCTTTTCGCTGCGGCGGCCGATGCCTTGGGAATCGCTGGCGAAAGCGGCCAACATCGAATTCCGTCGGCGCCGCTATCAAATCCAGGAGGACAAGACGTCGCTTGCCGAGGAACTGCGCAGGCTGCTCGGCGAGGAAGCCGAAAGCGTGCTGAAATCGCCGCAGCCGGCGATAGAACTTCTCGACAGGCAATTGGCCGTGGTCAACGGCTTGTTGAAGAGCTCGGCCATTCCGACGCAAGTCTATTCCGAATTGACCAAGCTGATACGCGACTTCCAGGACCAGCAGGCGCGTTGCGATCGCATCAAGAACAATCCCTATCCGCGCCAATACGCGATCGTGAGCTCGATGTTTATGATCATCTTCTGCACCTTGCTGCCGTTTGGTGTCGTTCCGGTCTTTGCCGACATGGCCAAGCTGGGCGGCGTGCTCGGCTGGATCTCGATCTGGCTGACCATCCCGTTCAGCGCGCTGCTGGGCTGGGTCTACATGTCGCTGGATCTTGTCGGCGAAAGCAGCGCCAATCCGTTCGAAGGCAATGCCAACGACGTGCCGATCTCGCAAATCTGCCGCGACATCGAGATCGAGCTGCGCCGTGGCCTTGGCGAGACCGCGCTTCCCGCGCCGCTGGCGCCGGTGAACGACATCGCGACGTGAAGCTCTTCCCTTCTCCCCTTGCCGGGTGAGAAGTGGTCCGTTTAGCGGACGAAAACCCGATTGCTTGGCTTTTCGAGCTTCGAACGCCTTGAGCCTGCGAAAGGCCGGGCGGTGGCCGCGAAGCGGCCGGATGAGGGGTGCTCCGGGGAACGCCAGCGCGTCGCTCCGCTGGAACACCCCTCATCCGTCTCGGCGCTGCGCGCCGATCCACCGCCCCGGGGCGAGCCACGGGTCTCGCCCCGTCCTTCGGACCCCGCAAGGGGAGAAGGGAAAGGTTTGCCATGTCCCGCCACGTTACCTTCATGACCATCGACGATGCCGGGCATTACACGCCCGAGCAGCGCGCCGAAATCGTCGCCGCCTATCCCGAGCACGAGCGCGAAGCGCGCGCGAAGGGCATTCCGGTGCTGGGCTCCGGCCGCATCTTTCCGGTGGCGGAGGAGACGGTCGCCTGCGAGCCGTTCAAATTGCCGCGCTGGTGGCCGCGCATCGGCGCGCTCGATTTCGGCTGGGACCATCCGTCGGCCGCGGTCGAGCTTGCCTGGGACACCGAAGCGGACGTCGTCTACGTCACGAACGCGAACCCGTGCGCCTGGCGACGACCGCGAACATCACCCTTTATGCCCTGCAGACCATCGACGGCGTGGCCGCCCAAGTTGGCGACCGCGTGCTGGTCAAGGACCAGGCCGACCAGACCCAGAACGGTATCTATACCGCCAGCGAGGGCCAGTGGTTTCGCGCCGCCGACGCCCGCACCGCGCGCACGATGCAGAAGGGCACGACGGTACATGTGCAGGAGGGCACGGTCTCGGCCGATCGCGTCTATGCCTTCGAGACGCTGGATCCGGTGATTGGCTCCGACCCGATCGTGCTCAGTTTCTATCTCTCGCAGGACACGCTTGGCGGCGCAGTGAATGCTGCCAATGCCGCCGCCGCGAGCGCGGCCGCAGCACTCACCTCCAAGAACGCGGCGGCCACCAGCGCCACCAGTGCGGCAGGTTCGGCCACGGCCGCCTCCGGCTCGGCAAGCGCCGCGTCAACGTCGGCGACGGCTGCTGCTGGGTCAGCATCGACAGCCTCGACCGCAGCGACCAATGCAGGGAATTCAGCCACTGCGGCGGCGGGCAGCGCGTCTTCGGCGGCGGCGTCCGCTGCTGCGGCGGCGGCTCTGCCTGGGATCACCACAGATCCCATCGTTATCCTCGCTACAGGACAATCGAACATCGGCAAAGAGGAGAACTATTTGTGGACGCCGCCGACGAACCTCTACAACTAGAATTACAGCGGCATTGACGGCACGACCGGGACGGCGTTTGCTGCGCTCGACGGCACGAAAATTAACACGTCGTACTCTTTCGCTGCCGCAATTGCCGAGAATAACCCGCTTCGCAAGGTCTATCTGGTCCGCGTCGGCTTGCTGGTACCGCCGAACGGGATCGCTCAGTGGAAGGCGGGCGCATCTTCACCGGACCAGTATGCGAACTGCAAAAACAACGTCGAAGCGGCGTTGACGTTGCTCGGCCGGTCGAAGATCAGCCACATGCTGTGGTGGCAGGGCGAGGGCGACATCGCAACGCCAACGACCTATCAGACGGACTTCGAAACAGTACAGACCCGGTTCCGCGGAGAGACGTGGTATCCTCGCGAGCTGCCCGTCACCATTTGCGGGCTCATGCCGGAAGTCTTGGGGGGCACCTCCGGTAAGGACGTGATGAATACGTCCTCCAGCAGTGCGCGCAGGTTGAGCCGGAGACACGCCAGTTCGTTTATCCCGGCTGGACTTCCGCCGCTATGTGGCAAGACACGGCACACCCTACAGGCGCTGGCTGTTGGGCGATCGGTAGAGCTATCGCCAACAACGTCATTGGGCGGACCGGGGCGAAACCAGCCTCAGGGTTGCTGAGGAACTTCGGCACAGCCGTCCTGTCCTACCTCCTCGGCAAGTTCATGCTCGGTTATGGCACGTCGGTGGCAGTGGGGGCGACCAGCGCCTCGGCGCCGCAGTTCCAATCCCACGGCACGGATGCCGGCGGCGCGCAAGGGAATTTCTATCGTTGGGCCAATTCCGTCGGGGGCTCCACTATCGGGATGTTCAAGTCTCGAGGAACCTCGCCGGGAGCGCGCGCGATCGTTCAGAACGGTGACACTCTTGCGACAGTGATCGGCTACGGCGATGATGGCGTGAACGCTCCGCCGGCCGCGTCCATCTCCATTGTGGTGGACGGCACTCCCGGCGTAGGGGACATGCCTGGTAAGGTTAAAATTTCGACGACCTCTGACGGCGCGGCCGCTGTCACCGATCGGGTGACCGTCGACAATAGGGGGTTTATGTCAATGGTATCAGGCAGCTTTGGGCGTTCAGGCCCAGTCACGAAAAGTGCTGACTTCACGGTTGGAGATGCGGAAAACAGCATTATCGTAACGAAGGGGTCAAGTTGCGTCGCCACCCTACCGTCGGCGTCCAGCTGGCCCGGCCGTGAGATCCTTATCAAGACGACTGTAGCCTTCACGACAGTTTCTGCTTCGGCGAATGTCGTGCCGCTTGCGGGTGGCGCGGCCGGAACTGCTATCCTTGCCGCTACTGCGGGGAAGTGGGCGCTGCTGATTTCAGACGGCACCAACTGGGTTGTCCAGATGGCTGCCTGATGGAACTCGATGGCATGGGAGAACTGGTCGGCATCAGGCATATGAGGGGCAGAACGTTCGCTCCTGCCGAGTGATCGTCACTTAAGCAGCCCAAAACCAGTTCGTCCGGCCGCTGTCGGCTCCCGGCCCAGCCCAGCCTTGACCGGCCCGAGCGTTGCCGCCGCCTCGTCAAACGTCTCCGCCTGAACATCGGTGCGCCTCAAGGTCAAGCCGTCGCGCATCGGCCCTCTCTTGGCGCCGGCCATATCCAAAACATAATCCGAAAGGAACCCCCATGGACCGCAACTTTGCGCGTGCCCTTTCGCTCGTTCTCACCTCCGAAGGCGGTTGGTCCGACAACCCCGCCGACCCCGGCGGTGCGACCATGAAGGGCGTGACGCTCGCCAATTTCCGCCGCTACGTCAAAGCAGACGCGACGAACGACGATCTGCGCGTCATCTCGGATGACCAAGTCGCCACCGTCTACCGCCGTTTCTATTGGGATGCTGTAGTGGGCGCTCAGCTCCCCGGCGGCATCGACTACGCGCTCTTCGACTTCGCCGTGAACAGCGGGCCGGGCAGGGCGGCGAAGTATCTTCAAGGTGTGCTCGGCGTTGTTCAGGATGGCCGCATTGGCCCGGCCACGCTGGCGGCGGTGAGGGCAAAACCCGCCGGCGTCGTCATCGATGCGCTGTGCGACGCGCGGCTCGCCTTCCTGGAAAAACTATTGACTTGGCCGAGCTTCGGCCGGGGCTGGAGCGCCCGAGTCGCCTCCGTGCGCCGGCAGGCGCTGCTGATGTCGGCCGCGCCGTCGGCGACTGAGGGATACGCTTCGCCTGCGTCCACCGATGACGTCCCGCCAGCCGCAACCCCTGCTGGCGCCGGATCGCCTTCCGCCGGCGAGGCGCCCGCTGTGCCACACAAATCCGCATCGCCCGCCAAGGTAGCCGGCGTCCTCGCGCTGATCGCGCTGGCGCTCGGCTCGCTCGCCGCCTGGACCGCGCATCTTCCCTGCAATCTTTTCGGAGTGTTCTGCCAATGATTGCCGTCATCATCCGCATCGCCCTGCGCTACGGCGCGGGCGTGCTTGTCGCGCGCGGCCTTCTGGGCGCCGACGACGCCTCGGCATTCTCCGCCGATCCCGACATTCAAATGGCGCTGGAGACTGGCCTCGGTCTTGCCATCGCCGCAGCGGCCGAGTGGTGGCATCTGCTCGCGCGCCGGTTCGGCTGGGAGCATTGACCATGGAAAATCTGAAAGGTCTGCTCACCGCCTGTATCGAAGCCGCCAGGCCGTATGTCGTCATCGGCGCCGCCTGCTTTGTCGCCGGTCTTCTCATCGGAGCGCTGCTATGAGCGCGCTGCTGGCATGGCTTCTCACCAATCCGACAATCCTGGCGATCGCCGCCGGCCTTGTCGGGGCGATCGGCTGGGGTTTTAGCCAGCGCCTCGCCGGCGCAAGGGCCGAGCGCAGCAAGCAGGCCGACGCCGAGGCCGCGGCCCGGGATGTCGCCGACCAGGTCGACAATGATGTCGGCGCTTTGCCGGCTGACGCGGTCAGAAAGGAGCTGAAATCATGGGCAAGGGATTGATCGTCGCCGCCATCGTCGCCGCGCTCGCCGGCTGCACCACGGCCAGGGGCAGTTTCTGCGCCGTCGCCTCGCCAATGCGCCTCTCTGCCAGCGCGGTCGATGCCTTGTCCGACCAGGAGGCGAGGGCGCTGCTTGCGCACAACCGCAAGGGCGAAAAACTCTGCGGCTGGAGGCCGTGATGCATGACATTTTCGATCTTCTCGGCATCAAGGGCCAGGTCGTGGCAGCGGGGCTCGCCGGCGGCGTGCTGCGGGCGCTGTCGCGCCATCGCTACAAGCTGCGCGAGATGATTGCCTCGCCCATCTGCGGCGCCTTGGCCGCCGCCTATCTGACATTGCCTGTCGTCGCCTGGGTCCGGGCAAGCGGCCTGCCGATCCCCGCCGCCGACGACACCACCACGCTCGCCGCCGCCTTCCTCATCGGAGTCTCGGCAATGTGGATCTCGGACATCGTTTTCGAGGTGGTGGTGCGAAGATTCAAACAAACGCCGGATTCCTGATCGCGGCGGGCCGAAACCGTGCAGGGCATCAAGACGTCGACCGTCGGATCGTCCACACCGGACCAAGATGCCGGTGTCAGCGGTTGGCCCGATCGAGCCGCTGGAAGAATCCAGGCGCAACGCCTATCTATGGAGCAATCCAAAGGAGGTACGACATGGCTTCTTCCACCGAGCGCGCGGTCCTTGCCGGCGGCTGCTTCTGGGGCATGCAGGATCTGATCCGGCGCTTGCCCGGCGTGATCTCGACGCGCGTGGGCTACAGCGGCGGCGATGTCCCCAACGCCACTTACCGCAACCACGGCACTCACGCCGAGGCGATCGAGATCATCTTCGATCCGGCTAGGACCAGCTTTCGCACACTGCTCGAATTCTTCTTCCAGATCCACGATCCGACGACGAAGAACCGCCAGGGCAACGATATCGGCGCGAGCTACCGCTCGGCGATTTTCTATTCCAGCGATGAGCAGAAGCGGATCGCCGAGGACACGATAGCCGATGTCGACGCGTCCGGCCTGTGGCCTGGCAAGGTCGTCACTGAGCTCGCTCCGGTCGGGCCCTTCTGGGAAGCCGAGCCCGAGCATCAGGACTACCTCGAGCGCTATCCCAACGGCTACACCTGCCATTTCGCACGGCCGGGCTGGAAGCTTCCGGTTCGCCAACAGGCGGCCGCGTCATAATCAGCGACCGCCGCGTTTGACATAGGTTTCACGCGCTTTGATCCGCCCGCTATGCCGGAAGGCATGGCGGGCTTTTTGCGTTCCGGCCGGTCGTTCCGGCCCGGCGGGCCTCAGCCCTTGGCTCGGCGGCCTTCGTGTTCGTGGCTGCCGATCCAGTGGGCGCGGATGCGGTCGCTAGCTTCGAGATAAGCCATGTCGATCAGGTAGGTCAGAAGCTTCTCGCCATCGGCCTCCGCCTTCTGGCGAAGTTCTCGCAGGATTCCCTGCGCGAACTGCAGGTTTTCCATTTTGCTAGGCTGGTCCATGGGTGCCCCCAAATGTCGGTGTGGTAAGTTTGGCCCACTATGCTTGTACGAAGATTATCGCCTCGCTCGCGGTGAAGCTGTACTCGGTTGCACTGAGGACGCCGGATCAACGAAGCTGTTGGACATCGCGCGGAAATGTCGATATTTTACGCGCCCAATCGGATGGCGACCATGCACGAAGACGAGGGCAGCACTCCTGACAAGTTGCAAGCCATGCTTGACGTGATCGGCAGGAGCGAGCCCCCGAGCGAGAGCGGACAAGCCGATTTGGGCCGATTGAGAGCCGACGCCGCCAAGGCTGCCGGCGTGTTGATCGAATTTTACGGCGATGCAGCCCTGGAGCGGGCCAAGTTCATAGAGCGCCGGTCGCCCCAGTCGCATTTTGCGCGCATGGTCGCGGCTGAAGTCGGCCGGCGCGGCAAGCGAAATTGACCCGCGAGCAATCGGCGAAAGCTGCTTCAAGACGATCTTCGCCTCCCCGGCCTTGCGCCAAGCCGCTGCTCGACCTCTTCCTCGATGTTGTCCAGGAGATAGGACATCAGCTCGTGTCCGATCGACCGCGCCAGCTCCTTGGCTTGCCCGACATGGTTGCGGATCTCGCGCAGCGCCTGCTCTTCGCACGCGGCGTCGCCCGTCAAATCGACGAACCAGCCAGGATAGAGCGCTGCCTCGCCTGTCCCGTCAACATAGCATTGGCCGACGGCCAGGATCTTGCGCAACCCCATCTTTTCGGAATGGACCTTATAGACCTCCCTGAATGCGGACCTGCGCTCCACGGCCTTGCGGATCGCCAGCCGAACCCGTGAGCGGTCGTCCCGATCGATGCTTTGCATGCATCGTTCAAGCGAGGCGCCGTGAGAGAACTCATCGGGTGTCAGACCGAAATAATCTGAAAGATTGGCGTCGCCATAAACGCGGTCGCGCTTGATGTCCCAGGTCCAGAACCCGTCGATCGGTGGATACCGCATATGCATGTTGCGGTCGCGTTCAGGCGCCGACGTCATGAAAACCGCCCCGTCCGGTTTCAAGCTTTGGCAGCACTATGTCGCAAAATCGGTAAGAAACAAACATGGCCTTTTGTACAAGGCCCGAAGTCATAAGGCTTGCTGCCGGTGGCAATTCGGGATGCCATGTTCGGTATAACCGGAAAGACGGCGAAGAGAAATTTCTTGAGCCGAAAGAATTTTCACCATGATGTTGCAACTGCCGCTTGGCGTTTCACGCGAAAACGCGGCGGGCAAGCAGGCAAAACAATCCCTGAGGTTGTATTTCTGCAAGAAACAGGTTGAAAATTCTTATATTTTGTAAAAAGAATAAACTCTTTTCGTGCTTCTGCAGGGAGCCAAGCCGGCTTACCGCCTCATATTTGCAGCATATCCAAATGCTAGCGTCAGCCGATTGACCGGCAAACCGACCGGTGGTTGAAAAACGCTAAACTTCGAGAAGAGCTCGCGCAACAGTCCGCGGCCGGGCGTCCTCCCGGACGTGCCGAAGCCGTCACCAGACTGAAGGTCGTTCGGACTAAAGTCTGCCAAGAGATCAAACTAAGCCAATCTTTGCCGCCGCTCCAGGTCGGCTTCAGCGCTTGCGGCCGAATCATCGGCGATCCGGTCATGCTCGAACTGGCGCGCCGCGGGGAGGGCCTGCAACCAGGGCTCGCGGCGTCCGATCCACAGCTCATAGCTCGGCACCAGCCCTTCGGTTGGCGCAACGTCCAGGCTACCGATCGTCACTTCGGCCTCGTCGTCGCCGACGAACGGAACGCGGCTTCCGCAGGTGGGGCAAAAGCTCCGAGTGCCATAGCTGCTGGTGATGCCGGTGGTTTCGAACGCTTTTAGCGGCCATACGGCGTAGGCATGGAAGGCCGATCCGCTTGTCTTGCGGCAGTCCTTGCAGTGACAGAGGCCGACCCGGAGCGGCTCCCCAGTGACGCGGAACTGCACCCCGCCACACAGGCAACTCCCGCTGCGCGCGATTTCAGGCATTGCCGTTCCTCCCTCGGTTATGCACAGAGCCAATTTCCCTCGCCCGGCAGGTCCCGCTGCCAGCTGCTAAAACCCGCAACAAGTTGGGATGGTTCCACGCCTGCGTGCAAGAAGCACCGGTCAGTCGGGGAGGTTGATCGGCTCCTCGCACCGATAGACGCGGCACTCGCCGTCCTTGGTCGGAACCGTCGTCGACACAGGCACTTCCGGCCAGTCGCACTCATTGCCGAATTGCCGAACGAACCGGTCATAGGTATCCCGACCCGTGCTCAAGACCACGGCACGATCGCTTTTGATGAGTGTCTGCGTCTGCTCGCAAGTCATCGCGCGCGTGTCCGGCCGGGCGTAGGCAGCGCTCACGGTGCACAACATTGGGCCGGCGCACAATATTTTGCCTGCGGCAAATGCGATCGACAGGGTTCTCATGGGGACGCCGGGCTTTTGAAGTTTCCGGTGTCGAATATGGACCGCGGCTAGAACACCGCAAGATATTTGAGCAGCGAAACGATTCCGATGATGATGACGATGATCTGCGCGATTTGCCGCGCACGGGCATCGAGCGGCAGGCGTTGCACGAGGTAGAGCACCAGGATCACCACCAGGAAGGTGATCAATATGCCGATAAGGATCGATGCGCCCATATGCCTGCCTCCTTACCAAGATTGCCCGGATGGGCAGGCTCCAACGTTGCCGGCTGCGAAATGGTTCCAAGCGGATCGAGCCGCCGATCGTGTCGTGCGAAAACAGAAGCTGGCTTCGACGTCGGCGGAACATGCGCGCGGCTTGCGAGTTCACTTCCTCGATAGCAATGCGCGGGATCGCACTGTCAGAGAGGAAGAAACCATGGGCCTCGGCACGATTCTCATCATCATTCTAATTCTTGCCCTACTTGGCGGCTTCAGCGGCTTAGGCGGAGGGCCTTTCTACGGCACCGGCTATTATGGCGGCGGCGGCCTCGGACTCGTCCTGGTCATCGTGATCATCCTGGTGTTGCTCGGCCGCATCTGACGGCCCACGGCGCGACCCGGCCTCAGGGCGTCGCCAGCGCGTCCCTCAGCTTCGCCGCCGGCCGATTGCTTCGCGTCTGGCGTTGCGGTTCCCGATCTGCGTTTCGGCGAAGTTGGCGCGCAAGGTGACGATCAGCGCGACGACCGCAAGGAGCGGAAGTGTTTGCCGTCGCAGGGCGCGTCCCAGTCAGATGATCATTGCTGCCATAGAACAAGATTCGGCGGCGTTGCGATCGATCGGCGGCAGATCCGCGAATCCCGCTAGCTCTCGCGCACACTGCATTCGAGGCAGGCGATACTGTGCCCCGGACAATTCAGCCGGTGCGTGCCCCCTGGGCAGCAATGGCCGTTCGAGCTCAGCCAGCGCGCGCAAACGAAAACCTTCTTGGCCCCGTGACAGCGGGGGCATTCCTGCGGACGCATCAGTTCCTCCCGTGACGGGACGCTATGTTCCGCTTCAACGACCGTGTTCATCCGTTTAGTCCCCAACGCCTGGATTATCGGTCACATATGTTAATTCACCATTCTTTACATTAGCGTTTATGAATGTGAAAGGCATGAAAGCGACATAAGCTTTCACGCGCTTGCGCGCTTTCCCTTTGCGCTGGCCTTGTTAAATGTGGTGCCGCCCGGTGCGTCGACCGATTCCGGCGGGACAGGGCAGGCAACGGGAACCTTCTTGCAATGACATGGACCGGCGCGGGCGCGCTTTTCATCCTCGTGCTCACCTATGCCGGCGTCGCCGTCGGCCGCATTCCGGGCCTGCGGCTCGACCGCGCCGGCATCGCGCTGCTGGGCGGCGCCGCCATGATCGCCATCGGCGCGATCGGCATCGAAGATGCCTACAGAGCCATCAATTTCGACACCATCACGTTGCTGCTCGGCATGATGATCGTCGTGGCGCATCTGAAGGTCTCGGGCGCGTTTCGGGCGCTCGGCGGCTTTGCCATCGAGCATGCCCACGCGCCCTTCATGCTTTTGGTGATGGTGACGCTGCTGACCGGCGCGCTCTCGGCCTTCCTGGTCAACGACGCGATCTGCCTGGTGATGGCGCCGATCGTCGTGCACGTCACACGAGTCATCAACCGCAACCCGGTGCCTTACCTCATCGCTACCTGCACGGCCTCGAACTGCGGCAGCGTCGCCACCATCACAGGCAACCCGCAGAACATGGTGATCGGTGCGCTGTCCGGCATTTCCTATCCGGCTTTCACGCTGGCGCTCGCGCCGGTGGCGCTGTTCGGCCTGCTCTGCGTCATCGTCATCGTGCGCATCGTCTACCGCGCCGAATTCTCCCGCCCTGCCGAACTCAGCCCGGAAGTCTATCGCGGCCGCATGCTGCCCGGGCAGGTGCTGAAGGCCACTATCGTGTGCATGCTGCTGGCGCTCGCCTTCTTCGCCGGCGTTCCCGTCGCGAAGGCGGCGCTCATTGCCGGCGCCTTCCTGCTGGTCACGCGGGCAATCAAGCCGCGGCGCATTTACCGCGAGATCGACGGACCGCTGCTCTTCATGTTCGCCGGCTTGTTCGTGGTGGTGGCGGGTGCCGAGCGCACCTTGCTCACGCCCGACATGATCGCCTGGGCCAAGAACATCGGTCTGGACGATGTCTGGCGGCTCTCCGGCTTCACCGCGGTGCTTTCCAACATCATGAGCAATGTGCCGGCGGTGCTGGCGCTCCGGCCCTTTGTCCCCGGGCTGGAAAACCCGGGGCGCGCCTGGCTGGTCGTGGCGATGAGCTCGACGCTTGCCGGCAATTTCACGCTGCTCGGCTCGGTTGCCAATCTGATAGTCGCCGAACAGGCAAAAGCTGCCGGCAAGGAGCTTTCCTTCTCCGCATTCTTCAAGGTCGGCCTGCCGCTGACGCTGGTGACGCTTCTTGCCGGAACCGCCTGGCTGGCCTGGGACTGAAGACGCTGTCCCTTCGGACCGCCTGATCGAGAGCGCCGCGGCGAGATGACCGGCGAGCAGCGTCTCGACCTGGCAGCCGGCCTGCCGGGGTGAGGGCCTTGCTTAGGCCACCGCTTTCAACGCCGCCTTGTCTGCCTGCTGCAGGCGCGCGGCGGCTGCAAGCAGGTCGGTCTGGGTGATCAGGCCGAGGATGCGCCGCTCGGCATCGACGATCACCACCGCATGGCTTCGCCCGTCGGTCAGCACCGGTAGCAGGCTCATCGCCGGCGTGTCGGGAGAGGCGGTGCCGGCCTTGGAAATCACCCCTTTGACCGTGTCGGTCGCCCTTGTCAGCTCGCGCAGACCGACCGCGCCGGAGAGCCGTCCGTCCGCGTCGATCACCGGCAAGGTGCGGATGTTGTGGTCGATCAGCTGTTTGCGCGCGTCGTCGGCCGAGGCCGTTTCCGCCACGGAGATCACATCGCGCGACATGATGTCTTTGCAAAGCAGCGTACGCTGCGAGCGCACCATGGCCTGCAACTCGACCTGGCGCAGCAGGCGCTCCAGGTCGTCACGGTCGATATCGAAGGTCTCGTCGAGCGCCGAGAGGGCGGCGTCGACATCCTCGGGCCGGAAGCCGACGCGCTCGGCCGGCGGCCGGTCGGCGGTGCCGTGGCCGCGGGCGGTGGGCACGTGCACATGGGGATAGTTGCGCCGCGACAGCTTGTGGAAAAGGAAGCCGAGCGCAACCAGGATGGTCGAGTTGAGTGCTACCGGCACGAAGGGAAACAGGAAGCCCGCGGCGGCTACGGCCGGCCCGCCGAGCACGCCGGTAAGCGCCGCTGCGCCGCCCGGCGGATGCAATGAGCGCGTGAACGACATGGCGGCGATCGCCAGCGCCACCGCTAGGCCGGAGGCGATCACCGTGTCATGCACAAAATGCGCCACCGTCACGCCGACCAGCGCCGAAATCGTGTTGCCGCCGATGATCGACCAGGGCTGCGCCAGCGGGCTCGAGGGAACGGCAAAGAGCAGCACCGCCGAAGCGCCCATTGGCGCCACCAGCATCGCCACAAGCGAGCCGCTACCCACGGCGAGCCCGCTAATCATGCCGGTGAGCGCGATACCGATGGTAGCGCCGATGCAGGCAAGCAGCCGTTCGCGAAGCGTCGCGCCGGCAAGGATCGGAACGAAAAGGCGAAACGCCATGGCAGGCCCTGGATCGAAGAGGTGGAATTGCGTTGCCCGCAATGCCGCTGAAGCCGCGGATTTGAAAGCCAAACCAATCCGTAGATTCGCCGCTGAAGGGAATATTATTGCACAGCGATCCGCGCAGGACGCGCCGCCCGCGGCCTCGGCTTTCTTAATCGCGCCAAGCCTTACGACGGTTTGCAGAGTCGGTTCGGCAATTCGCACGAATGTCCTAGCCTCGGCGAAAGCGTGCGAGTGCGGCGCGCGGCGCTGAGGCTGCTTTCGGCATGGGAGGATTGCTGCAAGGTCAAGCGAGGCGCTGCGCGCGCCTCGCTCTCGGATAGCTAGGGAGCTACCTCGACATGGCCCTTCATGTTGGGATGAAAGCGGCAGAAATAGTCCACTGTCCCCGCCGTCTTCAGTGTAACCTTGCCCTTCGACTTCATCGGGATCATCACGTCCCAGCCGCCTTTCACCGTCGCGGTGTGGGCGATCACGTCCTTGTTCGTCCACTCGATCGTATCGCCGACCTTGGCCTGAATGTTTGCCGGCGAGAAGACCAGCTTGTCGATCGTTATCTCGATCGTCGTCGTGGACGCCGGCGATGCGATGAGGGCCAGCGCCAGGGTGAGCAAAGCAATTCCTGGAAAAGTGTGAAACGGTTGGGCGCGGCGACTTCGCCGTAGCCTTCCGTCAGGAATTGCCTCAAAACAAAGCAATAGCAGCCTCATTTCAACATGCCGGCGACGTGTTCGGCATGCTGCTGATGTCCCTGGAAAACCTTGAGGCCGGTCTCCAGCAGGCTCTTCAGCTCAGCATTGCTGGCCGAGGGGATGAGCAAGGTTTCGAGCGCGCCGTTGACCTGCTTATGATAGGCCACCTCGTTCTCGATATAGGCCTTGTCAAAGGCAGCCCCTTTCAGCTTCGCCAGCTTGGCGCGTTCTTCCTTCGCAGCCTTGGTCAGGGCCTTGCTGGTGTCGTTGTCCTCGGGCGTGACCTTCAGCTTCTTCACGAGGTCGAGCGCCTGCTTGTTCACCGCCTCATGGTCGCGCTCCATGTCTTTGGCGAAGTCGACGACCTCGTTGTTCTTGGACTTCTTGATCGCCAGCTTGGCCGCTTCGATGTCGAGCGTGCCGGCCGTATAGGCAATGTGGGCGATCTGCGGGTCGGTGGGCTTTTCGGCGCCTAGCGCCAGCGGCGCCGTGCTCACGAAGAAAAGGGCGGCGAGGGCGGCGGTTGATCGCATGAACATGGCATCTCCTTCGCCCGGCGGCGCTGGCCTCGGGCTTCATTTGAGGTTGACGGTAGATTGGATGCCGAACGCGTCGAAACGTTCCCGGGAAAGTTAGCCCTCGAAATCCAGCCTCTTCATCACCGCCTGCGTCAGCCGCTCGCAACGCCGGCCTGCAAAGGGGAAGGCGTCGAGCAGCACCGGACCGATCTCGTCGTCCAGTGCCTTTCGCAGCAGCATTCGCGCCCGGTGCAGCCTGGTCTTCACCGTCTCGGGCCTCACGCCGAGAAAATCGGCGGTTTCCTCGATGCTCAGGCCCTCGATGACGCGGGCGACGAAGACGGTGCGATAGACATCGGGAAGGCTGTCGGTCGCTCGTTCGACAAGCCTCAGAATCTGCCGCTGCGCCATGGTCCGCTCCGGATCGTCGCCTGGGTTCAAGTCGGTTGGATTCAAGGGAAACCGGATGATCTGCGCCTCCGGGTTCTCATCCATCGCCGCGACGCGCTTGCGCTTGCGCAGCCGGCCGAGCGCTTCGTTGATGACGATGCGCGACAGCCAGGTGGAGAGCGAAGCCTCGCCGCGAAAGCTGCTGAGACTGGCGAAGGCGCGCAAATAGGCCTCCTGCACGATGTCCTCGGCCTCCGCGTCATTGCGCACCACGCCGCGCGCGATGCGGTAGAGTCGCTGGTTGTACGTCTTGATAATGGCACGGAACGCATTCGGATCGCGCGCAAGCGCCCGGCGAACCAATGCCATGTCGCCGGCTTCGGCCGTACCGACCTCGGCAGTTTCGATGGCGGGCTTTATCATCGCGCCCGATCTCCCGACAGATGTTGCATCCACGGTTGGATGCGCCTGCCGACAAAAGGTTCCCGAGCTGGTTGCACGGACCATGCTAACGCTTCGACCGGGGCTTGTCTGCCGCCGGTGCGGATTTCCGTGCCGATCAGCCTGTCATCCGGCTGCGGCGGCCGCCGCGAGCCCGCGCAGAATGTCGGCCTTGAGATC
The DNA here is from genome assembly GCF_006443065.1 of Mesorhizobium sp. B1-1-5. Classification (NCBI taxonomy): domain Bacteria; kingdom Pseudomonadati; phylum Pseudomonadota; class Alphaproteobacteria; order Hyphomicrobiales; family Phyllobacteriaceae; genus Mesorhizobium; species Mesorhizobium sp. B1-1-5. Next base: position 15,178 of record NZ_VFWS01000068.1, read on the forward strand.
TTCGACATCCTCGAGCCCGATCTGCAGGCGGATCAGCGAGCCGGCATATGAGCTTTTGGCAAGCATGCGGTCGCCGAGGAAGACCGGAACGGCGAGGCTTTCATAGCCGCCCCAGGAATAACCGAGGCCGAAGATCTTGAGCGCGTCGAGAAAGGCGTGCTGGGCCTTCTGGCCGCCGCCGTTGAGCACGATCGAGAAGACTCCGCTCGAGCCGCAGAAATCGCGCTTCCAGAGCGCATGGTCGGGATGGCTTTCCAGCGCCGGATGCAGCACCTGCGCGATGCCAGGCTGCTCCTCCAGCCAGCGCGCGATGTCGAGCGCGCTCTTGCGGTGATGCTCGAGCCGCACGCCCATCGTGCGCAGGCCGCGCAGCACCTGGTAGATATCGTCGGGACCGGAACAGCAGCCCAGCGTGCAAAACCCGTCATAAAGTTTCGTCCAGCAGGCGTCGTTGGCCGAAACCAGGCCGAGCAGCACGTCGGAATGGCCGCCCGGATATTTCGTTGCCGCGTGGATGGAGATGTCGACGCCATGGTCGAGCGGCTTAAAATAGAGCGGCGTCGCCCAGGTGTTGTCCATCATCACGATGGCGTTCGCCGCATGTGCCGCCTTGGAGATCGCCGGGATGTCCTGCACCTCATAGGTGTTCGATGCCGGCGATTCGGTGAACACCACCTTTGTGTTTGGCTTGATCAGCGAAGCGATGCCGGCGCCGATGCGCGGCTCGTAATATTCGATCTCGACACCGAGCCGCTTCAGCATCGTGTCGGCGAAGTGGCGCGTCGGGTGGTAGACGCTGTCGACGATCAACAAGTGATCGCCCGTGGCAAGGAAGGTGAGCAGCGGCACCGTCACCGCCGCCAGCCCGGAAGGCACCGCGATCGTGCCGGCCGAGCCTTCCAGCGCATCGACGGCGAGCGTCAGCGCGTCCATCGTCGGCGTGCCGCGCGTGCCGTAAGTGTATTTCTGGCTGCGCCCGGCCATCGAAGCGGCGTCGGGATAAAGCACCGTCGAGGCATGCACGACCGGCGGGTTGACGAAGCCGAAATAGTCGCGTGGGTTGTTGCCGGAATGGGCAAGCAGCGTATTGATGCCCATCTCGATGCCGTCTCTAGCCATGGTTCGTCGCCTGTCGAATGATGTCAGGAACCAGCCATAAAGCGGCGGCAAAGCCGGCGCAACCGCGCCGCGCCCGCCAAAAGCCAGTCTTCCGCTGGGCCAATCCAAAGGCGCGCAATCCCAGTAAAGCACCGCTAGTGCCGCAGCGGATTCTGCCGCCAGACCACGGATTCGCGACGGCGCGACTTGGCTGATTTGTCCGCATGGCCTGCCGGTTTCATGTGCTCTTGTCCGCAATTCAGGCATTTGCGCCAATTGCTTTTCAAACCTCCCTGGAATCGGTCATTTCCCTTGACCTCACAGGAATAATCGCCTTCGATGCGTTTCGTGAATGGGAGGCAGCGCATCGGCAATCGATGCGGATCCCGGGAGTGGGCCTTGGAGTGGGAGCTGCATTCACAAACGAAAAAAGATCAAGCGTCGCCTGGCGATAGGGGCGCCTGTAACAGAAAAGGGTCTGTGGGTCATGAAACACATTGCAATCGGCATTCTTGGCGTCGCCGCGCTCGGGTTCATGGCGTCTGCCGCTTCGGCCGGCACGCTCGATACCGTGAAGCAGAAGGGCTTTATCCAGTGCGGCGTCTCGACCGGCCTCGCCGGCTTCTCGGCGCCGGACGACAAGGGCGACTGGAAGGGCATCGACGCGGACTTCTGTCGCGCCGTTGCGGCCGCCGTCTTCGGTGACGGCTCCAAAGTCAAGTTCACGCCGCTCAGCGCCAAGGAGCGTTTCACCGCCTTGCAGTCGGGCGAGATCGACATCCTGTCGCGCAACACCACCTGGACCAGCAACCGCGACAGCGCGCTCGGCCTCGATTTTGTCGGCATCACCTACTATGACGGCCAGGGCTTCATGATCAACGCCAAGAAGCTGCCCGGCGTGAACTCCGCGCTGCAGCTTTCGGGCGCCGCCGTGTGCGTGCAGAGCGGCACCACCACCGAGCTCAACCTCGCCGACTACTTCAAGAAGAACAAGATGGAGTACAACCCCGTCGTGTTCGAAAAACTCGAAGAGGTCAACGCGGCCTATGACGCCGGCCGCTGCGATGCTTACACCACCGACCAGTCCGGCCTTTATGGTATCCGTCTGACGCTGTCCTCGCCGGCCGACCATGTCGTGCTGCCCGAGATCATCTCCAAGGAGCCGCTCGGCCCGGCCGTGCGCCAGGGCGACGACCAGTGGGCGCATATCGCGCGCTGGACATATTTCGCGCTGCTCAACGCCGAGGAAGCCGGCATCACGCAGGCCAATGTCGATGAGATGAAGACGTCGACCGACCCGAACATCCAGCGCCTTCTCGGCACTGAACCGGACGGCAAGTATGGTGCCGATCTCGGCCTCTCCAACGACTTTGTCGTCAACATCGTCAAGGCTGTCGGCAACTACGGCGAAATGTTTGAGCGCAATGTCGGCTCGGGCAGCCCGCTCAAGATCGCGCGCGGTATCAACGCGCTGTGGACCAAGGGCGGCCTGCAATACGGTCCGCCGATCCGCTGATTGAAACGTGATCCGGGAGGCAGGTCGTCTGTCTCCCGGTTTCTCTTTCCAGAGGACGGTCCATGGCTTCGCAGGAAATCCTTCGCGAGGAGCCGAGTCGCGGCTCCTTCATCAATGACCCGAGAATACGCAGCCTGTTCTTTCAGACGCTGGTTGTGATCCTGCTGTTCAGTTCGATCTGGTGGATCGTCCACAACGTCATCGAAAACCTCCAGCGTTTGCACATCGCGTCGGGCTTCGGTTTTCTCAGGAGCAGGGCCGGCTTCGACATTTCCGACACGCCGATCGCCTATACGTCCGACTCGACCTATTTCCGCGCGCTGGTCGTCGGTTTGCTCAACACCATCATCGTCGCCGTCGTCGGCATCGTGCTTGCGACCATCGTGGGCTTCGCCATCGGCATCGGCCGCCTGTCGCAGAACTGGCTGATCCGCAAGATCTGCACGGTCTATGTCGAGATCTTCCGCAACATCCCGCCGCTGCTGGTTATCTTCTTCTGGTATTCCGGCGTGCTGGCCGTGCTGCCGCCGCCGCGCGAGAGCATCCACCTGCCTTTCGGCTCGTTCCTCAACCAGCGCGGCTTCTATTTTCCGCGCGCCGTTTGGGGCGATGGCTCCTGGCTGATCGGCGTCGCACTGCTGCTCGCCATTGCAATGGCCTGGTTCGTCGCCCACAGAGCGCGACAACGGCAGAAGGCGACAGGCCAGCAGTTTCCGGTCTTCTGGACATCGGTCGCGCTTATCGTCGGCTTGCCGGTGCTGGCCTTCCTGCTCGGCGGGATGCCGCTCACCTTCGATTTTCCGAAGCAGTCGACCTTCAACCTGACCGGTGGCTTCTGGGTCAAGCCGGAATTCCTGTCGCTCTTGCTGGCGCTCTCCTTCTACACGGCGGCCTTCATCGCCGAGATCGTGCGCGCCGGCATCAGAGGCGTCAACAAAGGGCAAAGCGAAGCAGCGGCGGCGCTCGGCCTCCGCTCCGGTCCGATCCTGCGGCTGGTGGTCATCCCGCAGGCGATGCGCATAGTCATCCCGCCGCTCACCAGCCAATATCTCAACCTGACCAAGAACTCCTCGCTGGCGATCGCCATCGGCTATCCGGACCTTACCGCCACCGCCGGCACCGTGCTCAACCAGACCGGGCAGGCGGTGGAGGGCGTGTTCATCATGATGATCGCCTATCTGGTACTGAGCCTGGTGACGTCCTTTGTCATGAATATCGTCAATGCCAGAATGGCGCTGGTGGAGAGGTAGGGCCATGCAGGAACATGACATGTCCTGGGTGCGCACCGAGATGGCGCTTGCCCAGCCGGCGCCGCCTACCGAACGCGGCGCCTATGCCTGGGTGCGCAAGAACCTTATCGGTTCGGTCGGCGACATCGTCCTCACAATCCTCGGCATCGCCATCGTGCTTTGGATCCTGCCGCAGGTCATCAGCTGGGCCTTCCTCAATGCCCAGTGGACCGGGCCGGATCGCACCGTCTGCACCACCGTCACGCAAGGCGGCATCCAGCCCGACGGCTGGACCGGTGCCTGTTGGGCCTTCGTCAACGCCAAGTTCGGCCAGTTCATGTTCGGCACCTATCCGATCGAGGAGCGCTGGCGGCCGATCCTGGTCGCCATCCTGTTCGTGGCGCTGTTGGTGCCGATGCTGATCCCGCGCGTGCCGCGCAAGGGATTGAATGCGATGCTGCTGTTCGTAGCGCTGCCGATCGTCGCCTTTTTCCTGCTGCTTGGCGGCGTGTTCGGCCTGCCGGTCGTCGAGACCTCGCGCTGGGGCGGGCTTCTCGTGACGCTCAGCCTCTCCTTCGTCGGCATTGCGGTGTCGCTGCCTTTGGGCATCGTGCTGGCGCTCGGGCGCCGTTCGAAGATGCCGATCATCAAATGGCTTTGTATCGTCTTCATCGAGACGGTGCGCGGCATTCCGTTGATCACCGTGCTGTTCTTCGCCAGTGTCATGCTGCCGCTGTTCCTGCCCGCGGGCGTTACCTTCGACAAGTATCTGCGTGCGTTAATCGGTGTGTCGCTGTTTGCCGCCGCCTATATGGCCGAAGTGATTCGCGGCGGCTTGCAGGCGATCCCGAAGGGCCAGTATGAGGGGGCCGATTCGCTCGGCCTCGGCTACTGGCAGAAGATGAGCCTGATCGTGCTGCCGCAGGCGCTGAAGCTGGTCATCCCGGGCATCGTCAACACCTTCATCGGCATGTTCAAGGACACCAGCCTGGTCCTGATCATCTCGATGTTCGACCTGCTCGGCGTGGTGAAGCAGAATTTCGCCGATGCAAACTGGGCGACCCCGCAGACCGCGAGGTCCGGCCTGATCTTTGCCGCCTTCGTTTTCTGGCTGTTCTGCTTCGGCATGTCGCGCTATTCAATGTACACCGAACGCCGGCTCGACACCGGTTATAAACGATAAAAAGGGAACAGGTTATGGCCACCGAAAACGCCGTCAGCGCGGAAGAAATCAAGGTCAACGCCGCCAAGATGCACATCTCCACCACCGATGTCGCCATCGACATCGTCGGCATGCACAAATGGTATGGCGAGTTCCATGTGCTGAAGGACATCAACCTCAAGGTGATGCGCGGCGAGCGTATCGTCATCTGCGGTCCGTCCGGGTCCGGCAAGTCGACCATGATCCGCTGCATCAACCGGCTGGAAGAGCACCAGAAAGGCAAGATCATCGTCGACGGCAAGGAACTCACCAACGATCTGAAGAAGATCGACGAGGTGCGCCGCGAGGTCGGCATGGTGTTCCAGCATTTCAACCTGTTCCCGCATTTGACCATCCTGGAGAACTGCACGCTGGCGCCGATCTGGGTGCGCAAGATGCCGAAGAAGCAGGCCGAGGAGATCGCCATGCATTTCCTCAAGCGCGTCAAGATCCCCGAGCAGGCCAACAAATATCCGGGCCAGCTCTCCGGCGGTCAGCAGCAGCGCGTGGCGATCGCACGCTCGCTGTGCATGAACCCGCGCATCATGCTCTTCGACGAGCCGACCTCGGCGCTCGATCCGGAGATGATCAAGGAAGTGCTGGAGACGATGGTGGGGCTGGCGGAAGAGGGCATGACGATGCTCTGCGTCACCCACGAGATGGGCTTTGCCCGCAAGGTCGCCAACCGCGTGATCTTCATGGATCAAGGCCAGATCGTCGAGCAGAACACGCCGGCCGAATTCTTCGACCATCCGCGCCATGAACGCACAAAGCTCTTCCTCAGCCAGATCCTGCACTGAGCGGGCGCGACGCTAAATTTTCGGAAGCCCGGCTGGAAACAGCCGGGCTTTTTTTGCATTCGGGCGATCGGACTAGGTTCGGCTCATTTTTGGTTGACGCTCCGAAATCGTCTAGCCTGATCGTCCAGGTTTTCCTGGGGTTGACGCAGACAAGACGGAACCACCGCACCCGATGAGACGAGTCCTGCGATACATGGTGATGCTGTTGGGAGCGGCGGTGCTTGCCGCCGCACTCGGCACGCTGGTGCCGCGTCCGCTCTGGCCGGCGGCACGGGCCGAAGGCGAGGGGACGCGGCGTATATTGGTGTTGAGGAATCCGATTCACACCGACATTGCGATACCGGTCGATGATGACGTGCGCCAACGCTTTGCCTTCCTGGCCGATGCCGGCCTGCCGATCGAGGCTCCGGAGGCGCGCTACATCGTCTTCGGCTGGGGCGGCCGCGCCTTCTATCTGGAGACGCCGACCTGGTCGGAACTCAAAGCGGTGCCGGTGCTGAAGGCGCTGACGCTGGACGCCTCGGTGATGCATGTCGATGCTGCGGGGGCGATCAAAGAACCGCACCCGGATGTCGCAATCTTCGATATCGACGCGGCGCATTTTTCAGCGCTGCTCGACTATATCGTCTCAAGCTTTCGGAGCGGCCCAAACGGCCCAGTCGCCATCGACAATGCCGGCTACTCGAGCTTCGACCGCTTTTACGAAGCCAACGGCCAGTTCAACGCGCTGGTCGGCTGCAACACCTGGACGGCGGCGGCACTGCGCACTGCTGGCATCCGGACAGGTTGGTGGAATCCGCTGCCGGTATCGCTGGGGTGGTCGCTACACTTTATAATTAGCGCCGATTGGCGAGCGTCTCATTCCTTCGCGCCCCCCTCCGTCCTGCCGGACATCTCCCCCACAAGGGGGGAGATTGGCGGTTTCGCGGTCGGCGCTTCTCCTGCGACGTTGGAGGTTGGCGAAAGCCGTCGTGACATCTGATCTCCCCCCAAGTGGGGAGATGTCCGGCAGGACAGAGGGGGGCGCTGTCCCGCCAGCCTTGCTGATTGCAACCAAACCCGAGCTTACCGCCGCACAACCTCCCGCTCCTCCCACCCGTAGAGCCAGTCCAGGTCCGCCGCGAGCTTTTCCGCCGGTCGCGCCGCCAGCACCAGATTGCGTGTGATCGCCACCGGTCCCCAGGCGTGCCAGGCCAGCCGATTGAGAGCGCCGCGTTTCAGCACCTTCTCGACGCGCGGGCGTCTGAGATTTTCCCAGATGGCAAGGCCTCGAGCTGGATCGCCGGGGAAGTCGGCAACGAGATTGGCGAGCATAGCGGCGTCCTCGATCCCCATGGCCGCGCCTTGCGCCGCGAAGGGCGTCATGGCGTGTGCGGCGTCACCGATCAGTGCTACTCCCTCCGCCATGGTCCAGCGCCGCTGCGCGACCGTGTGGATGGGGAAGGCTGTCCACGGCCCGGCAAGCGCCGCCAGCTCTGCCAGCACTGCCGCCGTGCCTCGCATGGCAGCTGAAAGAATCGCAGGGTCCGCATGGCCGGACCAGCCTTCGGCGATGCGCTCGCCCCTGGTGAAGGCGGCAAGGTTGACGGCGCTGCCCTTGCTCACTGGATAGGCGACCATGTGGAAGCCGGGATGCAGGAAGGTGGTGACGCTGTCGGTGGCTCCGATTTGCATAAATGCCTGGCCGGCGGCGCTGTCCGCCGGGACCGTCGCGCGCCAGGCGAGCTCGCCCGAAAAGCGGCTTCCTGCGAAGCCGGCCGTCCGGGCAAGCTTGGCGCGGACCGACGACCAGACGCCGTCGGCTCCAACCAGCAAACCGCATGCGACATCCGTCGCCTTGCCGTCGATCTCGACCGTCGCGGTAACGCTTTGCGGGTCGACGGCAATGCCGGTAACGCGCGCGCCGGTGACAAGCACGATACCGGGCTGTTCCGCCACTGCCGCCATCAGCGCCGCCTGCAGGTCGGCGCGGTGCGCCACGAGATAGGGCGCGCCCCAGCGCTTTTCCGCGGCTTCCCCAAGCGGCACGCGCGCCAGCTCTCGCAGGCTCCTTGCGTCCTTCAGCACCACCGCTTGCGGCCGGATCGCGTTGGGCAGCAGGCGATCGAGCACGCCGAGCCGCCGCAGGATCCGGGTCGCGTTGGGGGAAAGCTGGAGGCCGGCGCCGGCCGCTTCGAGTTGCCTGGCCTGCTCGAACAGTGTTACCGGGAAGCCACGCTCGGCAAAGGCAAGCGCCGCCACGAGCCCGGCAATGCCAGCCCCGGCGATGACGATCTGCCGGGACCTTATTTCAGTCATGGTTGATCGGGGCGATCAGGCGGCCTGGTCGACATAGAGGCAGCCGGCCGGCTGCGTTTCCGTCGCCTTCAGCGATGGTGAATAGCGGTAGAGCGTCGAGCAGTAGGGGCAGACCTTTTCATTGTCGTCGCCCATGTCGAGGAACACGTGCGGATGGTCGAAAGGCGGGTTGGCGCCGGTGCACATGAATTCCTTGACGCCGATCTCGATGACGGGATGGCCCGCGTCGTTCTGGAAATGGGGAATGCTGCCGCCTGCCATCGTCGTCTCCAATTGGGTTCGGCCAGTGGGTGTGACCAGTCTGCATCTGGAGCATAACAGGCCAGTTTGCAAGATCGATGAAATCAAACTGTCGCAAAAGGCTGGCAGAGGATAAGTTGAGCCGGTTAAGCGCATGGGGCGGTGTCGGAGCGATTCCGTGACGATCATGCGTCATAAAGACATGCTAGAGCGTCATTGAACGGCAATATGCGGCGCCGCCCTAGGGACGGTTGCGGGCAAGAGCAGGAAACCATGAACGAACTGAAGCCGGTGCAGAGCGAGTTCATCACCGTCGAGGCGGCAAGCCCCGACGGCGGCAATCCCGATCGTTTCGTCAACCGCGAATTCTCCTGGCTGCAATTCAACCGCCGCGTGCTGGAGGAATCGCTGAACGAGCATCATCCGCTGCTCGAGCGCGTCCGCTTCCTGTCGATCTCGGCCGCCAATCTCGACGAGTTCTTCATGGTCCGCGTCGCCGGCCTTGCCGGCCAGGTCCGCGAGGGCATCGCGCTGAAGAGCCCGGACGGGCGCACGCCCGAGCAGCAGCTGGAACAATTGCTGCGGGAGGTCGAGCGCCTGCAGGAAGACCAGCAGAAGAGCCTCTCGGCGCTGATGACGCTGCTCAACAAGGAAGGCATCGAGAGCATCACCCGCGACGCGCTGACCAAGGATGAGAAGGCCTGGCTGGAGGAGCATTTCCAGGAACAGGTTTTCCCGGTGCTGACGCCGCTGTCGATCGATCCGGCGCATCCGTTTCCGTTCATCCCCAATCTCGGCTTTTCCATCGCCCTGCAATTGCGCCATCGCAAGAATGGCGAGGAGATGAGCGCGCTGCTGCGCCTGCCGGTGGCGCTCAGGCGTTTCATCCGCCTGCCCGACCGCAAGAACCATGTCCGCTTCATTCCGCTGGAGGAAGTGGTCGGCATCTATATCGGCAAGCTTTTCCCCGGCTACGAGGTCAAGGGCTCCGGCACGTTCCGCATCATCCGCGACAGCGACATCGAGGTCGAGGAAGAGTCGGAAGACCTGGTGCGCCTGTTCGAAACGGCGCTGAAGCGGCGCCGCCGCGGCTCGGTGATCCGCATCGAATTCGACACGCTGATGCCGGCCGCGTTGCGGGACTTCGTCGCCGGCGAGCTCGGCGTGTCGTCGAGCCGCATCAGCGTGCTCACCGGTCCGCTGGCGCTCAACCAGATATCCGAGATTGTCGCCATCCCGCGCGACGACCTCAAATTCACACCCTACAATCCGCGCTTTCCCGAGCGCATCCGCGAGCATGGCGGCGACTGCTTCGCCGCCATCCGCGAGAAGGACATCGTCGTCCATCACCCCTACGAGTCCTTCGACGTGGTGGTGCAGTTCCTGCGCCAGGCCGCCGCCGACCCGGAAGTGGTGGCGATCAAGCAGACGCTCTATCGCACCTCTAACGACAGCCCGATCGTGCGCGCGCTGATCGACGCCGCCGAGGCCGGCAAGTCGGTCACGGCGCTTGTCGAGCTCAAGGCGCGCTTCGATGAGGAGGCCAATATCCGCTGGGCGCGCGACCTCGAACGCGCCGGCGTGCAGGTCGTGTTCGGCTTCCTGGAGCTGAAGACCCACGCCAAGATGTCTTTGATCGTGCGCCGCGAGGATGGCCGGCTGCGCAACTACGTGCATCTCGGCACCGGCAACTACCACCCGGTTACCGCCCGTATCTACACCGACCTGTCCTTCTTCACCACCGACCCGACGATCGCGCGCGATGTCGCGCAGCTCTTCAATTTCATCACCGGCTATGCCGAGCCCGCCGAGGAGATGCGCCTTGCTGTATCGCCCTTTACGCTGCGCAAGCGCATCCTGAAACACATCTCGGACGAGATCGTTCATGCCCGCGACGGCCGGCCGGCGCGCATCTGGATGAAGATGAACGCGCTGGTCGATCCGACCATCATCGACGCGCTTTACGACGCCAGCCGCGCCGGCGTCGAGGTCGACCTCGTCGTGCGCGGCATCTGTTGTCTGCGGCCGCAGGTGCCGGGTCTGTCCGAGAATATCAGGGTGAAATCGATCGTCGGCCGCTTCCTCGAGCACAGCCGCATCTTCTGCTTCGGCAACGGCCACGGCCTGCCGTCCGACGAGGCGGTCGTCTATATCTCGTCGGCCGACATGATGCCGCGCAATCTCGACCGCCGCGTCGAGACCCTGGTGCCGATCACCAATCCAACTGTGCATGAACAGGTGCTTGGCCAGATCATGCTGGGCAACATCATGGACAACCAGCAAAGTTTCGACGTATTGGCTGATGGCACCTCCCGGCGCGCTGTGCTGGAGGAGGGCGAGGAGCCGTTCAACGCGCAGGAATATTTCATGACCAATCCGAGCCTCTCCGGGCGGGGCGACGCGCTGAAATCGCATGCACCCAAGCGCATTGCCCAGTTCAAGCGCCGCAAGAAGAACAGCGCCGCGTGATCGCAGTTTCCCAGGGCCGGCTTCAGGACCGGCGGCCGCTGTCGATCATCGACATCGGATCGAACTCGATCCGCCTTGTCGTCTATGAGGGGCTGGCGCGCTCGCCCACGCTTCTGTTCAACGAGAAGATGCTGGCCGGCCTCGGCCGCGGCATCGTTTCGACGGGCAAGCTCGATCCCGAGGCGGTGACGCGCTCGATGGAGGAATTCCGCCGTTTCCGCGCGCTCTCGGACCAGGCGGGTGCCGAGCACATCTATGTGCTGGCGACAGCCGCCGCGCGCGAGGCGGGCAACGGCCCCGATTTCATCCACCGCGCCGAGGAGGTGCTGAGGACCGAGATCCGCGTGCTCACCGGCCGTCAGGAGGCCTATTATTCGGCGCTCGGCGTCATTTCCGGTTTCCATCCGGCCAATGGCATCGCCGGCGACCTTGGCGGCGGCAGCCTCGAGCTGATCGACATCAATGGCGAAGCGATGGGCGACGGCATCACGTTGCCGCTCGGCGGCCTGCGCCGGCAGGACATGGCCCGGAACTCGCTCGTTCAGGCGCAGAAGATCGCGCGCCAGGAACTGGCGCGGGCGAAGCTTCTGAAG